>CAYNNT010000026.1:0-32409 GCA_964398675.1 uncultured Brevundimonas sp. | reverse complement strand
CACTGGCGAACGGGTCGCAAAATCCCGCCGACGATGCAAGCGTGACCGCGGATTCGTGATGAGAGGGAATGTCTGGAGCCGCGAGGGCCGAACAGCGTTCATGTGAAATGCCCCTGAATCGCTTCCGCGTACCCGCCGTCCTCACCGCCCTGACGCTCGCCGCGTGCGGTCCTGCGCAGACCAATGCGCCGACCGATCCGGCCGCGCCGATCGACACGCCGGAAGCCGATGCGCCGGCCGCGGCCCCGCCGCCGGGGGTGGGCTCCATCATGCCGGGGTCCGGGCCGCAGACCTTCGTCGGCCGCTGGGCCGCAAACGCCGGATGGTGCGCCAGTCCACAAGGGGCCGAGCGGCCCATCGAGATCACCACCACCCGCTTCGAGGGCTATGAGAACAGTTGTGGCATCCTGTCGATCAGCCAGGTCTCCGACGGCTATGAGGCGACGCTCGCCTGCGCTGCGGAGGGCCAGACATCCAGCGAGCGGATCCGGATGGCGGCGCAGGGCGAGAGCATGCGCCTGACCTGGCTGAACCGGAACGACGCGGTGATCACCCTCGCGCGCTGTCCCGCCCCGGCCGCCGCTCCGGTCGCGACCCCGGCCCCCTAGTTGAACAGGAAGTTCATCACGTCGCCGTCCTTGACGACATAGGGTTTGCCCTCGGCGCGCAGCTTGCCGGCCGCGCGGGCTCCCGCCTCGCCCTTCAGCGCCACGAAGTCCTCGAAGGCGATGGTCTCGGCGCGGATGAAGCCCTTTTCGAAATCGGTGTGGATCACGCCCGCGGCCTGGGGCGCGGTGGCGCCGATCGGAATGGTCCAGGCGCGCGCCTCCTTGGGGCCCACGGTGAAGTAGGACTGCAGGCCCAGCAGGGCGTAGGCCTCGCGGATGAGCCGGTTCAGGCCCGGCTCGGCCAGGCCGAGGCTCTCGAGGAATTCGGCCTGTTCGGCCTCGTCCAGCACGGCCAGTTCGGAATCGATCTTGGCCGAGATGACCACGGCCTTGGCGTTGTCCTGGGCGGCGCGGGCGGCGACCGCGTCGGACAGCGCATTGCCCTTGTCGGCCGAGTTCTCGTCGACGTTCGACACATACAGCGCCGGCAGGGAGGTCAGCAGCTGGAGCATGTGCCAGGCCTTCTGGTCCTCCTTGTCGACCTCGACCACGCGCGCGGGCTTGCCGGCGCGCAGGGGCGTCAGGGCCATGTTGATCAGACGCAGGGTCTGCTGGGCGTCCTTGTCGCCGCCCTTGGCCTTCTTCTCGACGTTGACGACCCGTTTCTCGAGGCTTTCGAGGTCGGCGAGCATCAGTTCGGTCTCGATGATCTCGAGGTCCGAGATCGGGTCGATCCGGTTCTCGACATGGGTGATGTCGTCGTCGACGAAACAGCGGGCCACGAAGGCCACGGCGTCGCAGTCGCGGATATTGGCCAGGAACTGGTTGCCCAGGCCCTCGCCCTTCGACGCGCCACGCACCAGGCCGGCGATGTCGACGAAGGTGATCCGCGACGGGATGATCTCCTTCGAGCCCGCGATGGCCGCCAGGGCCTCCAGCCGGGGCTCGGGCACCGCCACGTCGCCGGTATTGGGCTCGATGGTGCAGAACGGATAGTTGGCGGCCTGGGCCGCCGCCGTCTTGGTCAGGGCGTTGAACAGGGTGGACTTGCCGACGTTGGGCAGGCCGACGATCGCGACTTTCAGGGCCATGGTCTTGGGGAGCTTTCGAGTGAGCGCGAGCCTTTAGCCCGTCGCGACCGGTTTGTCAGGTTCAGGCGTCAGTTCGCGGCGGGTGTGGTCGCGGGATCACCCTCCGGCGCGGTCGGCTGGCCGACGCTCGCGGTCACCTCGACCGGAGCGGAAGTCTCGAACGTCAGGGTCAGGGCGACGGTGTCGCCGGCGACGAGCGGCTCCTTGACCCCCAGCAGCATCAGATGATTGCCGCTCGGCGCCAGGGCCACGGTCTCTCCGGCGGGCAGGGGCAGGCCGTCCCGGATTTCGCGCATCATCATCATGCCGCTTTCGATCCGGCTTTCGTGGATCTGCACCCGGCCGGCGTCGGGACTGCTGACGGAGAGCAGGCGGTCGGCCGTGGCGCTCGTCAGGGTCAGGTAGCAGCCCGTCATCTGGCGCCCGACGGGCGTCGGACGGCAGACCGCGCCCGCGACCTGTACAGCCGCCTGGTCGCCGGAGCCGCCGGAGCCGGAAGGGCTGCAGGCCGCCAGCGTCAGCAGGGCGGCGGCGAGGATCGGGGCGCGGGTCATGTCGGACATCCAATTGAGGTGCGCGCGGTCTATCGCCCTGCCGGACCCCGGGCAAGGCGGCGCGCTTCCACATGGACAGCCCAGGGGGCGCGTGACACGGTCCTGCACGCAATCCGGGAGTCCGACAGATGATCCACCGCCTCGCACTGATGACCGGCGTCGCCCTCGCGGTCATGGTCACGCCGGTCCTCGCCCAGGCCCCGGCCGCGCAGGACGGTTCGGGCGGTCCGGACTCGGTCTCGCTGACCATCTACAACCAGAACATCGCCCTGGTGGAGGACACGCGGTCCCTGACCTTCCCGTCGGGCCGCTCGCGCCGCGAGTTCCCCGGCGTCGCCGCCAGCATTCGCCCCGAAACCGTGGGCCTTTCGGGTCGCGGCCTGTCGGTGGTCGAGCAGAATTTCGACTACGATCTCCTGACCCCGGACAGGCTGATGCAGGCGGCGGTCGGCGACGAGATCGGCATCGTGCGGACCAATCCGGGCAGCGGGGCCCAGGAGACGCAGCGCGCCCGCGTGCTGGCGGCCAACGAAGGCGTGGTGCTGGAGGTCGATGGGCACATCGAGGTTCTGCGCGACGACGGCGTCCCGACCCGGGTGATCTTCGACGAGGTGCCGGCCAACCTGCGCCCCCGCCCCACGCTCAGCGTCACCCTCGACGCCGAGGGCGCGGGGCAGCGCGACGTGACCCTGACCTATCTGGCCACGGGCCTGCAGTGGAAGGCCGACTATGTGGCGCGCTTCGACGAGCGGGCGGGGCGGCTGGACCTGACCGGCTGGATCACCCTGACCAACCAGTCCGGCGTGACCTTCACCAATGCGGACACGCGGGTGGTCGCAGGCGATGTGTCGCTGATCAACACCAGCAATTCCTATGGACGGGGCTACCCGCCGCCGCCCCGTCCTCCCGTGCGCGGCAACGGAACCGAGCAGGGCGGGGCCCAGGGCCTGGCCGACGTCTACATCTATCCGCTGCCCGAGCCGGTCACCGTGGCCAACAATCAGACCAAACAGGTTGGGCTGATCGACGTCGCCAATGTGCCGGCCTCGAAACGCTATCTGTTCGAGGCGGACAGCTTCACGACCGAGACCGATCCGCGGGCGGCCGAGGTGGCCGTGATTTTCTCCAACAGCGCCGCCTCGGGCGTGGGAACCCAGCTGCCGGCGGGCGTCGCCCGGGTCTATGTCAACGACGAGTCCGGCGAACCGCGCTTCATCGGCGAGGATCAGGTGACCCACACCCCGGCCGGCTCAGACATCGTCATCACCACCGGACAGGCCTTCGATGTTACCGTGCAGCCGCGGGTGATCTCCAGTCAGACCGCGCCCAAGCCGGCCTACTACCGGTGGCGCACGCGCTACGAGATGGCCTACACGGTCCGCAACGCCCGATCCGAGGCCGTGGTGGTCGAGGTGCGCCAGCACGGTCTGGGCCGCGACACCCAGCTGGAAGGCCAGTCGATCGAGGGCGTCGTGCAGGACGCCAACACCATCGTCTGGCGCGTGCCCGTGCCCGCCAATGGCGAGACCGTCCTGACCGCCACTGTCGTCACCGGCGGCTGATCGCCGTGAGACCCCTGTTGATCGCCGCGGCCCTTGGTGTGTTCTGGGCCACCTTGGCCGGACCCGTCCGGGCCCAGGTCGAGGTCGTCTCGCCGGGATCGGAGCGGACAGCGGTGGTGATCTATCGCGACCGGCCCGTCGATACGGCGGCGCTGCTGGAACGGTCGAACCAGCCGTGGGAGCGACTGGATCAGGAGGGCCTGGCCCTCATCGTCGAGACGCGCACCATCGACCTGCCCGCCGGCGAGGCCGTGATCCGGCTGCGCGGCGTCGCGACCGGGATCGTGCCCCAGACGGCGACCCTGGACGGCCTGCCGGCGCAGGTGGTCGAGCGCAACACGGATTTCGACCTGCTCAGCCCCGGTTCGCTGCTGGAGCGGTCCGTGGGCGAGGTCGTCCGGGTCGTTCGCACCAATCCGGCCACCGGCGAGCAGGTCGAGAAGGCCGCCCTCGTCCGTTCGGGCCCCATGGGGACGGTGCTGGAGATCGACGGGCGGCTGGAGGCGTTGAACTGTTCCGGTCTGACCGAACGCATCCTGTTCGACCGCGTGCCCGAGGGGCTCAGCGACCAGCCGGTGCTGTCGATCCGCACCCGGGCGGAGACGGCCGGGCGGCATACGGTGACCCTGGCTTATCTGGCGACGGGGCTGCAGTGGTCGGCGGACTATGTGGCGCGGATGAATCCGGACGGGCGGTCGCTGGCCTTGAGCGGCTGGATCACCCTGGCCAATTTCGGCGGCACGAGCTTCGCCGACGCGCCGGTGCAGGTCGTGGCCGGCAATCTGAACCGCGACGGGGACACCGTGCCCGTGGAGCCGACGGTGGTGGCCCGCGCGCCGACCTGCTGGCCGCTGGATACGACGACGGGCGGCACGATGGATCTCGAGGATATCGTCATCACCGGCAGCAGGACCCGTGTCGTCGACTACCTCGCCCAGGCGCCGGCGCTGTCGAATTCGAATGTCGACGAGGTAGTCGTCACCGGCAGCCGCATCGTCCGGCTCGGCGAACTGGGCGACTACAAGATCTACACCCTGCCCGAGCCGACCGACGTCAATGCGCGCCAGACCAAACAGGTCCGCTTCCTGGAACAGACCGGCGTCCGCTTCACACGGACCTACGCCACCCTGATCTTCGCCGGCAGTGACGACGAGGTGATCCAGCCCGGCCTGCTGTTGCGGCTGATGAACGAGGAGGGGATGGGGCTGGGGCTGCCCCTGCCGGGCGGCGGCGTCAGCCTGATGGAGAGCCATGCCGGGCGCGCGGTGTTCGCCGGCCAGACGCGGTTCGAGGACAAAGGGGTGGGGCTGCCGGTCGAGCTCTTCTTCGGCGAGGCCATGGACCTGACGGTCGAGCAGGAGACCGTCGAAGAGCAGACGTTGGGCCGAACGGGAGACTATGCCCGGATGCGCGCTTCGCTCGCAGTCACCGTCCGAAACGAGAAGCCGCAGCCCGTCGAGATCGAGATCAGGCCAGGCGAGTCCGGCAATCGCGGTTTCCGCATCGTCCGCTCAAGTGCCCGGAGCACGATCGCGCCCGGCGGCTATCCGATCTGGCGGTTGCGAATTCCGGCGGGCGGCAGCGAGGTCCTCACCTACACCATCGAATACGAAAACTAGTCCTCGCCGCGCGCCGCCTTCTCCGCCGCCTGGCGGGGGCTGAATTTCGGTGCGGGGGCCAGTCGCATGACCTCGGCCTGGTAGCGGTCGTCGTCGCCGGCGAGGGCGAAGGGCAGGGCGCGGGCGACGGCGTCCAGCATCGGCTCGAGCCATGTCCGGTCGGCCTTGTGGAAGTCGCTCAGCACATGGCCGTGCACCAGCTCCGGCGCGCCGGGGTGGCCGACGCCCATGCGGGCCCGGCGGAAGTCGGGGCCGAGCTGGCTGATCAGGCTGCGGACGCCGTTCTGGCCCGCGGCCCCGCCGCCGCTCTTCATGCGAAACCGGCCGGGGGCCAGGTCGATCTCGTCATGGAAGACGATGACCGCGTCGGGCTGGACCTTGTAGAAGCGCGCCGCCTCGGCCACAGCCCGGCCGCTCTCGTTCATATAGGTCTGCGGCTTCATCAGCAGGATGCGAACAGGGCCGCCCGCCGTCGCGACCTCGCCTTCGCGGATCACCGACTGGAATTTGGCCCGCTCGGGGCCGAACGACCAGCGGCTCGCGATCTCGTCGGCGGCCATGAAGCCGATGTTGTGGCGGTTGCCCTGATATTTGGGGCCCGGATTGCCCAGGCCGGCGATGATGATCATGGCGCGAGGTCCGGATAAGGAAACGGCCCCGTCCGTTTCCGGATGGGGCCGTTCCAGTAGCAGTTTGTCGAAAGGCGATCAGCCCTCGGCGGAGTCTTCCGCGGCGGCTTCGGCGGCGGCCTGTTCGGTGGCTTCGACCTCGGCGGCGACTTCGGCGTCGTGCGCCTCGTCCGCAGCGGCCGAGATGGCGGCCGAAGACGTCTTGATCGAGGCGATCACGAAGTCACGGTCGGTGATGGTCGGCTCGACGTCCTTGGTGCCCAGCAGGTCGGTCCAGCGGATGGTGTCGCCCATCTTGTGCTTGGACAGGTCGACGATCAGGTCTTCCGGGATGTGATCCGCGCGGACCTTCACCTCGACCGCGTGACGGACGACTTCCAGCGAACCGCCCTGACGGAAGGCTTCGCACTGGTCCTGGTTGATGAAGTGCACCGGCACTTCGATCTTGATCGTCTGCTTTTCGTCGACCCGCATGAGGTCGAAGTGCAGCGGACGGTCGGTGACCGGGTCGAACTGGACATCGCGCGCGATGACCGGCTGCGATTCCTTGCCGTACTTCAGCGTCACCAGGTGACCCAGCAGCTTGCCGGTGTAGAGCGACTTGCGGAAGTCGCGCTCGTTCACCGAGATAGCCACGGGGGCCTTGTCGCCGCCGTAAAGCACGCCCGGGACCATGCCCGCGCGGCGCGCGGCGCGAGCGCCGCCGGTGCCGACGCCGCTACGGACGTCCACGTTCAGAATGATCTCGGCCATCGCCTCGCCTCAACAACACAAACGCCGCGCTGACCAGTCAGCCCTCGCGGCGGGGTCAGGGACCCTGAATTCAAGAGCGCGGGTCATTACACGCCAACCGGCGCCGACGCAACCGCCCCCGGCGTCATTGCGACGCCAGAATGGAATCGAGCGTCAGCGCCCGCTGTTCAGGGCGGAGGTCGCGGAGACCGACGCCGCCGCCGCAGCCTCGGCCACGGGCGTTTGCGCGGGGGCGGAATCCGCCGCGCCGGCCACGGCTGTCTCGGCCCCTTCGACGGGGGCGGGGGTGATGTTCTGGGCGGTGCAGGTCGCCAGATCGCGCGCCACATGGCGGCCGACACAGAACATGTCCTCATAGCTGGGGCGCGAGGCTGCCAGGCACTGGAACAGCATCAGCTTGGACATGTTGAGGCAGAACTCGCTGTTCTGCTCGACCGTCAGGGCCTCGGTATTGGCCCGGGCGTCCTCTCCGCCGGCGCCGAGCGCGGCCAGGGCGGCGATCGCCAGCGACCGGGCGATGGCCGGGGTATAGGGCGGGCCCGAGCGCGACGGATTGAGCGCCAGGCCGGACCCGGAGTTCGCGGCGGCGAACAGTCGGGCCGATTCCTCGGCCGACGGCAGCATCTGGACGGCCGAGAGGGCCTTGGCGCCCTCAAGCCGCGTCACGCGGTCGGTGATGTGGGCGGTGGCCCAGCGGCGGCGCGGGTCGTTGCGGGCCTGGATGGTGTAGGCGTCGGCCTCCACGGCGTCGGCGATGACCAGCATGGCCGCCGAATCACGGCCGATGGTGTCGATGATCAGGCCGGCCGCGGCATCGGCGCCGGGCAGGGTGGCGGCGTAGGCCGGATCGGCCACGATGCGGTCGATCATCTGGCGACGGTTGTTGGGGTCGGCGGCGATCGCGCGCACGCCCTGGACGAACTCCGGCGATTGCAGCGCCAGGATCGAGCCGTAGGCGATCATCCCGCGCGACAGTTGGGCCGGTTCATAGGAGGCCCCGCGGCGGATGGCGGCCTGGATCGCCTCGGCGCTGGTGAAGCCGGCCTGGATGGTCCCGGCCTCGCGCATGAAGGCGACATAGATGGAGGCGGCCTGGGCCACGCCCTCGTTCAGGCTGACGGCCGGCAGCGGCGCGTAGACAGGGGCGGGAGGCGGCGGGGCGGGGGCCGGTTCGGGCTCCGGGGTCGCGCAACTGGCGAGGACCATGGCGGCGGCGGCGGCGGCCAACGACAGGCCGCGATGCGGAAGAGCCTTAAACATGCGAAATCCCCACAAGGACGCACGGCGCCTCGAGGCGCCGGAAGTTCGAAGGGCTTATAACGCGTGGAGAACCGTTTTCCGACCGTTAATCGAACAGCTTGGACACCGATTCTTCGTTCGCGATCCGCCGGATAGCCTCGCCGATCAGCGGGGCAACGGAAACCGTGCGGATTTTTTCGCAGTTCAAAACTTCGTGCGGTTGCTCGATCGAGTTGGTGATCACCAGTTCCTTCAGCGGTCCGTCGGTGATCCGCTGCACGGCCGGGCCCGACAGCACGCCGTGGCTGATATAGGCCGACACCTCGGTCGCGCCCTTGTCCATCAGGGCCTTGGCGGCGTTCACCAGGGTGCCGCCGGAATCGACGATGTCGTCGAAAAGGATGCAGCGCCGGCCCTGGACGTCGCCGATGATGTTCATGACCTCGCTCTCGCCGGCCCGGGCCCGGCGCTTGTCGACGATCGCCAGATCGGCGTTGAGCCGGGACGCCAGCGTCCGGGCCCGCACGACCCCGCCGACGTCGGGCGAGACGATCATCAGGTCGTCGCCGCGCGGATAGTGGTCCTTGATGTCCTGGGCCAGCACCGGCGTGGCCACGAGGTTGTCGGTCGGAATGTCGAAGAAGCCCTGGATCTGGCCGGCGTGCAGATCCATCGTCAGGACCCGGTGGGCCCCGGCCCGGGTGATCATATTGGCCACCAGCTTGGCCGAGATCGGCGTCCGGCCGCCGGTCTTCCGGTCCTGCCGCGCATAGCCGAAATAGGGCATGACCGCCGTGATCCGCCGCGCCGACGCCCGCACGAGGGCGTCGGTCATGATCAGCAGTTCCATCAGATTGTCGTTGGCCGGATAGCTGGTCGACTGGATGACGAAAACGTCCTCGCCGCGGACGTTTTCCTCGATGACGGCGAAGACCTCATTGTCGGCGAACCGTTTCACCTGGGCCTTGGTCAGGGGCATATCGAGGTGGGCCGCAATGGCCTGGGACAGAATCCGGTTGGAGTTGCCAGATAGCAGCTTCATGTCCGGTCATCCTTTCGCCGTCATCGCCCGGCTGAGAATGCTTCCGCGGCGCTGGCGCGCTACATACCAGCGGACGGCCCGGCGACAAGGCGCGGCGCTTCATTTAGGCGCTCTTCTTCGTGCATTGGCGTGGGCAGGTTCGCTGGTGTAGAGATCGCGTCTCGTTTTTCGGGGGCGCCGACGGGGTCCGCGCCCGCCGGCATTTCAAGTTGAGGTCGTCCTTGCCTGCTTCCAAATTCCGCGCCGGCCTGATCCTGGCCACCGTGGCGGCTTCGGCCCTGACGATCTCGGCCTGCGGCGCCCGCACCGAGCGTCCGCGCCTGGCCTATGAAGAGCGGCCCGTCGAGGCGCTCTACAACACCGGCTACCAGCGCCTCGAGCGCAATCGCTGGGCCGATGCGATCGACTATTTCCAGGAGGTCGAGCGCCAGCACCCGTATTCGGAATGGTCGCGTCGCGCGATCCTGATGCAGATCTACGCCTACTATCAGAACAACAACTATGCCGAGGCCATCGCCGCCTCCGACCGGTTCATCGCCCTGTTCCCCGGCAATCCGTCGGCCCCCTACGCCTTCTACATGAAGGCCCTGTGCAATTTCGAACAGATCACCGACGTGGGCCGCGACCAGGGCTATGCCCAGGCGGCGCTGGACGGGCTCAAGGATGTGCAGCGGCGCTATCCCGGCACCTCCTACGCCATCGACGCCACGGTCAAGATCGACATGGTCAACGACCAGCTGGCCGGCAAGGAAATGGCCATCGGCCGCTACTACCAGCGCGCGGGCCAGCCGCTGGCCGCGATGAACCGCTACAAGTCGGTCATCGACAACGAAGCCTATCAGCGCACCTCGCACACGCCCGAGGCCCTGTACCGGCTGGTCGAGGTCAATCTGACCCTCGGCCTGAAGGACGAGGCGATGCGCAACGGCTCCGTGCTCGGCTTCAACTATCCGGGCAGCCCCTGGTACGCCGAGGCTTACGCCCTGCTGTCCGAAGAGGGACGGACCCCCGACGTCGCCCCGACCGCCCAGCGCGAAAGCTGGCTGCGCCGCATCATTCCGGGCTGACGTTTCCGATATGTTCCGCTAGTCTCGGGCTTTACCCGGGGCGCGAAGGACCAGCATTCTCCGGCGTCGCCCGGGAGACCGATTCGCCTTGCCTCATCCTGATCCCTGCGTTTCCGGCCCCCGCGTCCTTGGCCCCGTGACCCTCGACGGACCGCGTTCATGCTGACCGCCCTCTCCATTCGCGACATCGTGCTGGTCGATGCGCTCGACCTCGAGGTGCACGGCGGCCTGACCGTGCTGACCGGCGAGACGGGGGCGGGCAAGTCGATCATCCTCGACGCCCTCGGCCTGGCCCTGGGCGCGCGGGCCGACGCCGGTCTGGTGCGGGCGGGCGCCAAACAGGCCTCGGCCACCGCCGTCTTCACCGCCCCCGACGACCCGGCCCTGATCGCGATGATCAGCGAGCGCGGTTTCGACGTCGCGCCGGGCGAGGAGCTGATCCTGCGCCGGACCCTGGCCGCCGACGGCCGCAGCCGGGCCTTCGTCAACGACCAGCCGGCGGGCGTCACCGCCCTGCGCGAGATCGGCCAGGCCCTCGTCGAGGTCCACGGCCAGCACGAGACCGTCGGCCTGCTGGACTGGAAGACCCACCGCGCCCTGCTCGACAACTACGGCGGCCTGCAGCCCCAGCTGGACGGCGTCGCCCGCGCCGCCGAGCGTCTGAAGGCCGCCGAACGCACCGTCGCCGACCTCAAGGCCGCCGCCGCCGACGCCGCCTCGCGGGCCGAGGAACTGACGCAGAACCTCGCCGACCTCGACGACCTCGACCCGCGCGCCGACGAGGAGACCGAACTGGCCGGCGAACGCGCGATCCTCGGCGCGGCGGAGAAGGCCGTCGCCGACCTCGCCGACGCCCGCGCCTCCCTCGGCGGGGACAAGCTGTCCCAGAAGCTGTCGGCGGCCCTGCGCGCGGTCGAGCACGCCCGGACGCGGGCGGGGCAGGCGGGCACCGACCCCGAACACCCCCTGCTGCAGAAACTGGCCGCCGCCGCCGAGGCCATCGACCGCACCATGGTCGAGGCGGAAGAGGCCATCGCCTGCGTCGACGCCGCCGCCAACGCCTTCGACTTCGAGCCCGGCCGCCTCGACAAGGCCGAGGAGCGGCTGTTCGCCCTGCGCGCCGCCGCCCGCAAGCTGAACACCTCGGTCGACAGCCTGCCGACCCTGCGCCTCCGTTTCCGCGAGCAGCTGCGCCTGATCGAGGACGGGGCCGAGGCCATCACCGCCGCCGAACGCGCCGCCTCCGCCGCGCGCGAGGCCTATGACCTCGCCGCCATCCTGCTGACCTCCGCCCGCGAGGCCGCCGCCGACCGGCTGACCGCCGCCGTGATGGAGGAACTGGCCCCCCTCAAACTGGAGCGCGCCCGCTTCCGCGTCGGCTTCGAGCCGGTGACCGAGGGCCGTCGCGGCCCGCTGGGCGTCGAGACCGTCCGGTTCGAGATCGCCACCAACGCCGGCGCCCCCTTCGGCCCTCTGGACGCCATCGCCTCGGGCGGCGAACTGGCCCGCTTCGCCCTTGCCATGAAGGCGGCGCTGGCGGGCCGCGAGGACCAGCGCCAGCCGGTGATGATCTTCGACGAGGTCGACCAGGGCGTCGGCGGCGCCGTCGCCTCGGCCGTCGGCGCGCGGCTGGAGCGTCTCTCGCGCGGGGCCCAGGTCCTGGTCGTGACCCACAGCCCCCAGGTCGCCGCCCGCGGCCACGCCCACTGGAAGGTCCGCAAGGCCGACGCGGGCGGGATGACCACGACGACAGTGGATGCGCTGGACGAGGAGGCGCGGCGCGAAGAGATCGCGCGGATGCTGTCAGGGGCGGTGGTGACGGACGAGGCGCGGGCGGCGGCGCGGTCTCTGATCGGGTGACGGGAAGCGGCCGGGGGCGGCGCTGAAAGCGGACGTTCCGGGGGTCCGCTATGGGGGGAAAGCGGACATCGACTAGGACAGTTGCACTTTAACGCGAGTGGCTTCTTCAGCGACCTTGCGCAGGCCGTCGAGCAACGACGCGCCGCCTGCGGTGCGAAGGTCTGACAGAGCATTTGTGTGCTGAAATGCGAGCATCACCTCTCCCGGCCAACCGGGACCGCCACCCTCCAGGGCGTCCCAGAACGCATCCAGATTGCGACCGAAAAGTTCTTCACCCTCGGGCCGCGTTGCGTTCAGATAGCGTCGCCAGAACTCATCAGGTGAGCTGACGCCCGAGCAATCGATGATGATGGTCTTCATGCCCGCATGATCGCGATCGGGTGGGAGTCCGCAAGGGGTCGGGAGCCGACCGTCGCATACAGATGGAAAGCGAACGTTGGGCTGTTTGACTATCTGAGGGCAGTTAGAAATGCTGCGAAAGCGGCTTTTGGGTGGGACCGAGGAAGTTCATGGCGTTTCAGCCCTTTGGCTATCCTTTCGACCTAAGCTCCCCCCTGTCACCTGCTGACCTGAGAAAATCGATCCGCTCCCGGAGCAGCGATTGGTTCGACATGAAAGACGGCGCGAGAGGTTGGGTGGTCGGCCCTGTAGTCTGCTTGTGGTTCAGCGCATTTGATCGACACGGCCCAATGCTACTGGGCTGGATTTCCCGAGGCACTTGGGGAACACGAGTCGTGGGGCGGGCAGGGTCAGACCTCAATGGCCTGTTGCTGCTGGTGGCACTAACGCCGATCATGGCCTTCTGCATATTCATGCTGGCCTCGACTGGCGGCAGTCGCGCGCTTGAGGGGGCCGGGTTCGCTGGCGGGATTTACGCTCTCATCTGCGGGGTTGTTCTGTGGGCAAAACACGCATTCCGCCGTGAAGCCGAGCCCTTGGTCAGGTTTCTCAGAGATGCCGTAAAAGCGAGTCCGTCTCGCCAAGCGCAGCCACCCGCTGGAGCCAGCTTCTCAGGATTGGTCCTGACGGTGAGCGGCGAAGATCATGCGGGAGACGTAACACCGGACGCCATTCACGAAGCCTTGCTTGGGATTGGCCGTGACGGGTTCGCCGTGCTGGCATCGGCTCCCGAAATCTACCTCCAAACCGAATGGCAGGATGGGGGCTTCATCATTGAGATGCGCGATGGAGGTGAAGCCCGTCACTTCCGCGCAGCGAGGTCCGAACGTCCGGTCGAACCCAAGGACCGGTCGCGTCTGACATTCACCTTCGAAGAGGTTCTGGCAGTGTTCATCACCTATGCCTCCGGGACACCCATGCCAGCGTCGGTCGCGTGGGAACCAATGCGACTATAAAGGTCCGCTATGGGTCGGAGGCCGCCTGTCCCTGGGGGTGGAAAGCGGACATTGCTAACGAGTTTTCCAACCTCTGTCGGGTCGTTTTGAGAAGACCCGGATGACTACCCTGATCAGGAAGAGATGCCAGAAATATCCAATAACGAATATCGCCGCAGCACTGACTAGAACCAAGACCGTCTCCACCACGCCTTCGGGCGGCATCGACATATAAAGGGCGACGACCCAAAGGATGTAGAGCAGGCCGTGAACGATCCTCAGGATTATTGGCAAGCGCATAGTTGCTCCGTCGCACCGTCTGACTGAGCCAACGTCTAGCATCGTGGAAGACGTCCGCTAAGGGTCGGGAGCCGACGGTCGCCTGAGGGTGAAAAGCGGACGTCCAGGAGGCACGAGAGAGCCCTAAGAGGCTGGTTAAAACTGGTGCCCACAATCCGAGCAGACGGACTCGGCTATAGGGGTCGAATAGGTTGCGGGCATGAGTGGGCCGGGGCTCAGAGCCTTTCTGACATATGGCGACTTTCCGCATTGCGGACAGGCGATCAGAAACACGAAGAGCCCAAACAGCACGAACGCGATCAGCATTACCGTGAAACCTGCTGCCGGGCTCAATGAACACAGCCCGAGACCGACCAAGGCCATCAGTGACGGCAACAACATGAAGAAGCGCAGCAAGCGAATCCGAACCATCGGCACCTCACAAAATGAACCAACGATTTGGTCTGAGCCTATCGGCGGTCACCGACAATAGCGGTCGTCAGCGTCCGCTTTGGGTCGGGAGCGGACTGTCGCCTGGGGATAGTAAGCGGACGCTAAGTGCTGCCATCCAAGTAGACTACGGTGCCCTCAATTAATTCAGCACACCAAACAGCGTCTGTGGCGTCGAACCGCAGGATCGCGTCCATCTCCAACTCATTTGGCATGTAGATGGTTACCCGCAGCCCGTCGCGTAGATCGTCTCCGATGGCTTCAAGGTCCTTCCGAGATTGAGCGAGCCCTAGCCAATACCCGTCCACCATGCCGGCGGCGTCGTTGGTGTCAAAGTACACTCGATGGAGAGTCATCCGGTCATACTCTCCGGGGCATCCAATGTCCGCAAGGGGTCGAAAGCTGGCCATCGTGCCGTTCCGCAAAGCGGACGCTCATCGGGTTCGTGAAACGCGGATCACAAGGTCAGTAGGCTCATCGGCCAAAGTAGCCAGCCACTTCTCGGCACCTTCGCTTTTCTCCAACCTGAGCCGGATGATGTCGTTGCCACGACGAGCCGCCACCTCAGGAAAAGTCGCTCGCACGGCGTCAATCAACCAACCCTGCGGGTTGCTCTTCCTGAGCATGGTGAGCTTCGTCTCATTCCCACGCGTGAGGCTGTAGCTAAAACTTGGCATTCCAATCCTCGACCGGAAGGCGAGGATAACCGGGAGCCCGAGTGTCCGCTATGGGTCGAAAGCAGACCTCCGCCCCGGGGTGGAGAGCGGACACTGTCCCCCCTATGCTGGCGGGCAGGTTGAGGCCGACAGGGAGGCTCCGGTGAACTTCAGGGATCGACGGATGGACGGCGCAGAGTTTCGGAACTGCTCCATGGCGAACGCCGTCTTCGATGACGTCAATCTCTCGGGCGCCAGGCTCACCAATGTGAACCTCTCCGGCCTGTCCATCGAGAACGCCAACATCAAGGGGCTGAAGATTTTCGGCTATGACGTCGAAAGCTGGATCCGGGCGGAACTCGCGAAAGACGGCTGCCACCTGGACTGAACCGGTCGGGGGACGACCGTCGCGCTATTCCTTGGGTTTTGCAGACCCCTTGGTCGCCCGCTCCACCACCGCCTTGCCGGCCTCGGTCTGGGCCAGCCCCTCCAGCATCGCGCCCAGGGCCTGGCCGCCCTTGGCGCTGAACACGTCGGTGATGCTGTTCATGCCCGCGGGCACGTCGCCGCCCGTCACGATCACCTTGATGTCGGCGGCCTTCAGGGCGTCGGCCTGGGCGATACCCACGGCCTGCCCGGCCTTGATCTGCTCCACGCGCACCAGATAGGTCTGGTAGCCGTCGTTGCCGCCGATCTCCCGGGCCAGTTCGATCTGGGTCGAGACCGGCGCCAGAAGCAGCAGGCGCTCGGCTTCGGCGCGGCTCTGGCCCTGCGCCAGCAAGCCTTCGGCGTCGAGCTTCTGCTGCGCCAGGGTGCCCTGCGCGACCAGCTCCAGCCGCTGGCGTTCCGCCTCGGCGGCGATGACCTGCTGCTGGCGCTGTCCCTCGGCCCGGATGATGGTGACCTCGCGCTCCTGCGCGGCCTGGACCTCCGCGACCCCCTTGGCGATGTCGGCGGCGCGGGTGTCGGCGACCAGCTTCACGTCCATCTCGCGTTCGGTGGTGTCCTTCTGGGCGACCAGGACCTGCTGCTCGGCGACCTGTTTGGCGATGCCGACCTGTTTTTCCTGCTCGGCTGTGCGCATGCCGACCTGCTGCAGGGCGTCCTGCTGGTTCACCTCGACGATGCGTTCGGCCTCGATTTCCTTGGTCCGGGCCATCTGGCTGTTCATCGCCACGGCCTCGCGGCTCTCGCGGTCGATGCGGGACTTTTCCTTCGCCATGATGTTGGCGATGACCTGCGAATTGGCGCTGTCGCGGATGTCCATGAACTCGATGTTCTTGACCGTCTCCACGCCCCACGCCTGAAGCTGGTTGTCCACCTGGGCGGTGAAGGCCTCGGCCAGGGTGGATCGGGCCTCGAGAATGTCCTCCAGCTTGTGGGTGGCCAGCACGTTCCGGACCGCGCCCTGGAGGATGCCGGACAGCTGGTGCTGCAACTCGTCGAAATTGGCGACCTTTTCCGCCGCCGTGTCCGACTTGGCGATCCGCATGAAGGCCTGGACGTCGACGCGGAACGGCAGGCGTCCGGTGTCGTAGGCCTCGTAGTCCTTCAGGTTCACGTCAAAGATGGAGACCGGGAATTTGGTCACCAGCACCCCGATCCTCGGCAGGAAGGCCGGCCACTCATAGTAGACGTTTCCGGCCTCCTGACTGGCGCCGTAGCTGACGCGGGACCGGCCGCGCTGGACGATGTGAACCTCGTTGGTCGGGACCACCCGGCGCAGAACCAGCGCGATCAGGAACCCGATGGCGAAGACGCCGAGCGCGACGGCGCCGGCGACGAAATACATGGTCATGAGGTCCCCCGATACTCGCCGGACTATGTCCATAAAGCGCGGGCGGAGCAACCATTGCGGGAGGCGGTTCGGGCGTCTTCGCCACGTCCGGGCGCGGTCGACGTCAGAACCCGGAATCCCCTCCGCCCGGCCGTGTATTCCCGCCCCGTGTCTTCTCGCCCCTCAAGGCCCGTCATCCGCCCCTTTCGACCCTCAGGGGCGCGCTGTTTCCGCCCCGGAATCGGCCCGACGACCGTTTCTGACGCAGGCCCGTGCAGAATGGCGAAAGGCCCGCCGGGCCTGGGTCTTTGACATGGCTGAACCCGCCGCCGCCGCCGCACAGCGGCCGACGAACCGTCCCCGGAGGGCGATGACGGATCGGGGGCGTACAGCGCCGATTTTTTTGTCGGGAAAGCGGTACTCTCGCCCCCTCGACCTAGCCCCGCAGCACCTTCAACAACTGCGGATGCAGGTCCGAGTTCGTGGCCAGGATCTGGGCGCCCGTCTCGGGGCGGCCCTCGCCGTCGATGGTGGTGACGATGCCGCCGGCCTCGGTGACGAACAGGATGCCCGCCGCCACGTCCCAGGGCTGGAGGTTGCGCTCATAGTAGGCGTCGTAACGCCCCGCGGCGACCCAGGCGAAGTCCAGCGCCGCCGAGCCGAGGCGGCGGATGCCGGCGACGCGCTGGCCGATGGCGTGGATGTCCTTGATGGCCTGGGCGTGGCCCGTCTTGCCGATGAAGGGCAGGCCGGTGGCGATCAGGCTTTCCGACAGGTCCCGGCGCGCCGCGACGCGGATGCGCTGGTCGTTCAGATAGCAGCCCTTGCCCTTCTCGGCCCAGAACAGCTCGTTCATCACGGGGTTGTAGGTGACGCCGGCCACGATCTCGGAGCTGCCGTCCGGCGCGGTGCGCTGCAGGCCCACCGTGATCGCGAAATGCGGCATGGCGTGCATGAAGTTGGTGGTGCCGTCGATCGGGTCGACGATCCACAGGTGGGACTTGTCGGTCCCCTCGATCATGCCGCGCTCCTCGCCCAGGAAGCCGTAGCCGGGGCGGGCCTTCATCAGCAGTTCGTAGAGGGTGTCCTCCGCCTTGATGTCGGCGGCCGTGACGAAGTCGCCGGGACCCTTGCGCGACACCTGCAGCTGGGCGACCTCGCCGAAGTCGCGCAGCATCGGACGGGCGGTCTTGCGGACCGCGTCGATCATGACGGAAACGAGGGCGGAGGCGAGGGCCATGGGGATCTCCTGGTCCGACTATCCTGAAAAGGCGCTGGGGCCCGGATAGGCGGAGAAGTTCAGCGGCTCCGGATGGAGCCGAGTGGTTGGTGATTGGTGACTGGTGATTGCAGGTCAGGCGCCGTCAAAGACGCAGCCAACCACCAACCCCCAATCACCAACCACCCGCGTAACGGCTACTCGGCGCGGCGAACGTACTCGCCGGTCGTCGTATCCACGATGATCCGCTCGCCCACGCCCATATACGGCGGGATCATGATGCGGACGCCGTTGTTGGCGATGGCGGGCTTGTAGGACGACGAGGCGGTCTGGCCCTTCACCGTGGGCTCGGTCTCGACGACTTCCAGCGTGACCTGGTCGGGCAGGGTCAGGCCGATGGGCCGTTCCTCGTGCATTTCGATGACGACCTTCATGCCGTCCTGGAGGTAGGCGACGCGGTCCTCGCCGACCCAGTCCTTCTGCAACTCGGTCTGCTCGTAGGTGGCGTCGTCCATGAAGACGAGGGCGTCGCCCTGCTCGTACAGATAGGAGAACTCCTTCTGTTCCAGCGTGACGCGCTCGACCTTGTCTTCCGACCGGAAGCGCTCGTTCAGCTTGTTGCCGGTCTCGAGGTTCTTGGCCTCGACGTTGGCGAAGGCGCCGCCCTTGCCGGGCTTGACGTGGCTGGCCTTGGTCACGACCCACAGGCCCTTGTTGTGCTCAAGGACCATGCCGGGCTTGATGTTGTTGCCGTTGATCTTCGCCATGGGTGTCTCGGAAGGGATTGGGCGCAGCCTGGAACGGCGCGCGAACGGGCGCAGTCCCTAGAGGAAGCCGCGCCATCCGGCAAGCTGGGGGTCTCTCAGTGCACGGTCGGCTGACGGTCTGCCTTGCGCTGCAGGAAGTTGGCCAGACGCACGCGCCCGCCCGTCGGAGAGGCCAGCTTGCCGGCGCTCTCGTCCAGCTTGCGGGCCTCATGGGCGAAGGCCGCCGCCAGACCCGCCGAGGACATGGCCGCGGCGATCTGCAGGCCGCGGCTCGCGGGCCGCATGGCGATCCAGACGGCGTTCAGCGCCTGCGCCGCGGCCCAGAGGCCCAGCGCGGCCGTCCGCTCAGGACGCGAGGGCGCGTTCCAGACCCGCACGGCCGACAGGGTGGTGACCGAAAACACCGCCGGCAGGATCAGGCTCAATGGCCCGCGCGGCCGCTCGGTGATCGGCGCATCGTCCTCGGCGAGCGTCCGCGGGCGGGGCTGCACCGTCCGGCTGGCGAACAGGGTCGCCGCCAGCGCAAAGCCGACGGTCACCGCCACGCCCAGCGCCACATGCGGGGCGTTGCGCTCGCCGATGTTGAGGAAGTCGGTCGCGGCGTCCTGGACGTCATCGAGTGCGTCGTCGATCCTGATCATTCCGGCTCCCTCACGTGGCGGGAGCGGAATGAGCGGGCCGGGCCGTCAGTTCCCCGTCGCGCTCTTGTCCGGGGCGATTTCGGTCATGGCCGACTGCAGATAGTTCTGCTCGCCCAGTTGTTCGATCAGCTTGAACTGCGCCTCGAGGAAGTCGATGTGCTCCTCGGTGTCGTTCAGGATGCGCATCAGGATGTCGCGGCTGACGAAGTCCTGGGCGGCCTCGCACTGGGCCACGCCGGCCTTCACGGTCTCGCGCCCGCCCAGCTCCAGCTGCAGGTCGGCGCCGAGGCATTCGACGGCGGTCTCGCCGATCTTCAGCTTGTGCAGGTCCTGCAGGTTGGGCAGGCCGTCGAGGAACAGCACCCGCTTGATCAGCATGTCCGCGTGTTTCATCTCGCCGATGCTCTCGTCGTAGATGATCTGGCCGAGATGCTTCAGGCCCCAGCTCTCGAACATCCGGGCGTGCAGGAAATACTGGTTCACCGCCGTCAGTTCGTTGGTCAGCACCGCGTTGAGGGTGCGGATGATCGCGGGATCGCCCTTCATCGTCGTTCTTTCCGTCAGCGGCGCGGTGGTCGGCCCGACCGTCGTGAATCACCGGCTGTGAGCGCCTGTTCTAGCACGCAAAGCCGACTTGTGTTCACCTGCGAACACTTCTCACGACATTGAAAATGCGAATGAATCTCCCGGCGGGGAGGGCGGGACTATTCGGCCGCCATGGCGAAGGACTGGCGCGTTTCCTGGATCATCTCGCGCATTTCGCAGACACAACGCGCGCACTGCACGGCGCACTGGTTGCGGGCGAAGACATCGCGCGGCCGCGTCGCGCCCGCCTCGATGGCGGCGGCGACGTCACGTTTGCGAAGGCCGTTGCAGTTGCAGACGTACACGGAAGGGCGGACCCGACTGATTGCGAATGGTTCGCTATAGCAGGCGCATTGAGGCGAATGCAAGTCGTTCGCAGCAGACGGTTGACCGCGCGGTCCATCCGTCGCACTTCCCGGCCATGTCCAGGACCCCTGTCGTTTCCGAGCGCCCGCCCTGCCGGCTGTATCTGATCACGCCGCCGGCGATCCCGGATCCGGCCGCCTTTGCGCGCGATCTGGAGGCGGCGCTGGAGGCCGGGGATGTGGCGGCGCTTCAGATCCGGCTCAAGGGTGCTGACGACGCGGCCGTGCTGGCCGCCGTCGCCGTGCTGAAGCCCGTGGCCCAGTCGCGGGGCGTGGCTGTGATCCTCAACGACCGGGCCGATCTGGCGGCGCGATCGGGCTGCGACGGCGTGCATCTGGGGCAGTCCGACGGCACGGTCAGCGCGGCGCGGACCATGATGGGCCGGGACGCAATGATCGGCGTGACCTGCCACGACAGCCGCGAGCTGGCCATGGACGCGGCCGAGGCCGGGGCGGACTACGTCGCCTTCGGCGCCTTCTTCCCCACCTCGACCAAGGAGACGGTGCACCGGCCCGAGCCGGAGATTCTGGGCATCTGGCAGGAGACGGTCGAGATTCCCTGCGTCGCCATTGGCGGGATCACCGCCGGCACCGCCGGGGACCTGGCGCGGGCCGGGGCCGACTTTGTCGCGGTGAGCGCCGCTGTCTGGAACCACCCGAACGGCCCCGGAGCGGCTGTCCGGGAGTTGTGTGAGGCCATCCGAACAGCCGGTTGACCTTCAGGGGATATTAGGATGCGACGGGCTAGGAAAACCCCTGACATCCCGCCGTCCGGACCCGAAGATGACCATGAGCCGCGCGCTCGATCCGCTTGAGCCTGTCGTCGGCGCCGAAGCCCCGGCGAAGGCGACGGCCCGCGCCGCCGCGCGCCCGGCAGGCGTCGGCCAGCCGATGGCCCCCATCTTCACAGCCATGGCCGTCCTGGTTCTGGTGGTTCTTTCGCTGACCTTTGCGCGCTCGACCGGCGTTGTGGCGGCGCTTTGGGGCGCGGCCGGGGTTGCGGTCGCCGTCTGGCTTCGAACCTCCCGGGGACCGCTCTATGACCTGTCGTTCGGCGGGTTGATCGCGGCCGGGATTGCAGCCGGCAATCTGCTGGCGGGCAATTCGGTTGAGCTGACGTTGATGTTCACCGTCGCCAACATGATGGAGATCTGCCTCGCCGTTCTTCTGGCGCGGCGGTTCGCCCCGACCCTGAATCTGGCCTCGGTCCAGGGCGCCTGTCGTTTCCTGCTGGTCGCCGCCGTCATCGCCCCCATACCCGCGGCGGCGTTCGCAAGCGGCATGCTCTGGTGGATGAACGGCGCCGATTTCCTGGCTTCAGCCCAGACCTGGTGGTTCGGTCACGCGCTCGGCATCGCCGTCCTGGCCAGCTTCGGTCTGGCTCTGACAAAGCGGGAAGTGGCCCGCTACCGCGTCCCCGCGCGGGCCATCGAGGCGGTCGTCCTGCTGGGCGGGCTGGTGGGCCTTTGCTATACCGTGTTCTCGCAACAGCAGTTGCCCATCGGCTTCGTCACCATGCCGTTGCTGCTGCTCATCGCCGTCAGACTGCGCATGCTCGGCGTCACGGCGGCGCTGGTCATGATTTCCATCCTCGCCGTCGGCGGCAGCATGCGGGGCTTCGGTCCCTATGCGGCGGCGTTTGACGGTGCCGATCGGGCCCTGATGGCCCAGCTGCTCGTGCTGTTCGGCTATCTGCCGATCATGCTCGTCGCGGCCCTGCTGGAGGAGCGCGACCGCTTCGCCGACCGGGCCCGGCTGGGCCAGGTCCGGGCTGAAAAGGCCTCCGAAGCCAAGTCGCGCCTGCTCGCCAATGTCGCCCATGAGATCAAGAGCCCCGTAGGCGGCGTCATCGGAATCGGCGAACTGTGGAAGGCCGGTCAGCTGGGGCCCGTCTCGGAGACCCAGGCCGAGATGGCGGACATGCTGGTCAAGACCGCACGGCAGGTCGAAGCGCTGGCGCATGACCTGCTGGACGTCGCCCGTGCCGAGTCCGGCGCGGTGAAGGTCGAGCTGCGGCCGACCGATGTGCCGGGCGTGCTCGAGGATGTTCGCCGCACGACGGCCCTGCGCCCGGACGCCCAGGGAATCCGGCTCGATGTGGTCAGCGAAGGCGACGGCCTCGTGGCCCTGGCCGACTCCCAGCGCCTGACCCAGGTCATCGCCAACCTGGCCTCCAATGCGGTCAAATACGGCGGGGCGGGCGGGGTGGTCGTCTTCCGCGCCTGCAAGGTCTACGACGGCGTCCGCATCGAGGTCATCGACCGCGGCGGCGGCCTATCGGTCGAGAAGCAGACCCAGCTGTTCGAACCCTTCAACCGGCTGGGTCTCGAACGCTCGACGGTCGAGGGCCACGGGATCGGCCTGGCCCTGGCCAAACGGCTGGTCGAGCTGCAGGGCGGTTCCATCGGCGTGACCTCGGCTCCGGGCGAGGGCGCCACCTTCTGGGTCGAGCTGCCGGCGGCCTGATCGCGGCGTTCCGCCGCGCGGCGGATGGTGCATGGACATGGGCCGGACCGGGGCGCAGGACTCGGTCTTCAGACCCCGTGAGGACCAGACGCCGTGGAACTCGACGCACTTCTGCTGTCGCGATTGCAGTTCGCCTTCACCATCGCCTTCCACATCCTGTTCCCGGCCTTCACCATCGGGCTGGCGGCCTTCCTGGCGGTGCTCGAGGGTCTCTGGCTCTGGACGAAGCGCGATGCCTTCAAGGTCCTGTACCTGTTCTGGGTCAAGATCTTCGCCCTCAGCTTCGGCATGGGCGTCGTCTCCGGCGTGGTCCTCAGCTACCAGTTCGGCACCAACTGGTCGGAGTTCATCCGCCTGACCGGCGGGGTGATCGGACCCCTGCTCGCCTATGAGGTCCTGACGGCCTTCTTCCTTGAGGCCTCCTTCCTCGGCGTGATGCTGTTCGGCTGGAAGAAGGTCGGTCCGCGGCTCCACTTCCTCGCCACGGTTCTGGTCGCGGTGGGCACCACGATTTCGGCCTTCTGGATCCTGTCGGCCAACAGCTGGATGCAGACGCCGCAGGGGTTCGAAACCCTGGCCGACGGCACGTTGCGCGCCACGGACTTCATGGCCGTCATCTTCAACCCCAGCCTGCCTACCCGGCTGGCGCACATGCTGCTGGCGGCCTTCCTGACCACGGGGCTGGTGGTCGGCGCGGTCTCGGCCTTCCATGTGCTGAAGGACCGGGCGAACGGCGCCGTCGAGGGCTGGACCGGGAGCCGCATCGCGCTCGTCATGGCGGTAGGACTGATCGCGGTTCTCGCGCCGCTGCAGCTGATCGCCGGCCATCTGTCCGGCGAGGTGACCCATAAATACCAGCCGTCCAAGACGGCGGCGATCGAGGGCTATTGGGAGACGCGCGCAGACCAGCCTCTTCATCTGTTCGGCATCCCGGATCGCGATGCGCAGAAGAACCATTTCGAGGTGTCGATCCCGGGGCTTGGCAACGCCGTCCAGAACCTGCCGCGCGACCAGGTCATCCAGGGTCTGGACGCATGGCCGCGCGAGGACCAGCCGCCGCCCTTCATTCCCTTCTTCGGCTTCCGCATCATGGTCGGCCTGGGTCTGTTGATGATCGCCCTCGGCACGATCGGCGCGTTCCTGATCTGGCGCCGAAGACTGTTCGAAACGCCGTGGTTCCTTCGCTTCTGCGTGGCCATGGGACCGTCCGGCTTCATCGCCGTGCTCGCCGGCTGGATGGTCACCGAGGTCGGGCGCCAGCCTTGGGTGGTCTATGGCGTGTTGAAGACGCGGGACGCCGTTTCGCCGGTCACCACCGGCGAGGTCGCGACCAGCCTGATCGCCTATGTCGTAGTCTATTCGGTCGTGTTCACCGCCGGGGCCCTCTTCATCCTTCGGCTCATGGCCGAGGGTCCGGTCGCAGCCCTGGCCGAGCCTGCGCCGCGCGGGGATCGGGCGCCCGGCTCGCCCCTGGCCAAGGCCCCCGAAGACACCACGCCGGGAGACGCCTGATGCTGGACCTCCCGCTGATCTGGGCCGGACTGATCGCCACGGCGGTCCTGCTCTATGTCACGCTCGACGGCTTCGACCTGGGCATCGGCATCCTGTTTCCCTTCGCCCGGTCGAAGGAAGACCGGGACGTGATGATGAACACCGTCGCCCCCGTCTGGGATGGCAACGAGACCTGGCTGGTGCTGGGCGGCGGCGGTCTGCTGGCGGCCTTCCCCCTGGCCTATTCGGTGCTGATGCCGGCCTTCTACCTGCCGGTCCTGCTGATGCTGGCCGGGTTGATCCTGCGCGGGGTGGCGTTCGAGTTCCGCTTCCGCGCCCGCAACCGGGGCCGCAAATTCTGGACCCAGATGTTCGCCGGCGGCTCCATCCTGACGGCAGTCGCCCAGGGGCTGATCCTCGGCGGCTTCATCCAGGGGGTGACGATCGAGAACGACCGCTTCGCCGGCGGGCCGTTCGACTGGTTCACGCCCTACACTCTGCTGGTCTCGGCGGGGATTGTCGCCGGCTACGCCCTGCTGGGCGGGACCTGGCTGATGATGAAGACGAAGGACAACCTGCACGGCGACGCCCGTCGCTGGAGCCTGGTCTCGGCGACCGCGGTGGCCTTCCTGCTGGCGGCGGTCAGCGTCGCAACCCTGCTGGTGCACCACCGCATCGGCATGCGCTGGGGGATCGATACGGCCGAGGTGCAGATCGCCTGGGACATGCTCCTGCCGCGTCTGGCCATTCCGGCGCTGGGTCTGGCGGGCCTCGCAGCGATCTTCGTCATGGCCCGCAAGGGATCCCACCGGTGGCCGTTCATCGGCGCGCTGGTGGTGTTCCTGTCCGGCTATATCGGCCTGGCCGTCAGTTTCATGCCCTATGTCGTCCCCTACGCCCTCGACTTCCGTCAGGCGGCGGCGCCGGACAATGCGCTGGGCCTGATGCTGGTAGGCACGGTGGCCATCCTGCCGGCCATCCTCGGTTATACGGCCTGGGTCTACTGGGTGTTCCGCGGCAAGGTCGATACGGAGTCCGGCTATCATCATTGAGCCTGTTCCTCCTCCTGAATCCGGCGAGCCCGCAGGCCCGCTATGGAAGCGGCTGGCCTGGTTCGCCGGGCTGGCCGTGGCCGCCTCGACCCTGACGGCGGTTGTCGCCTATGTGCTCAGGGCCTTGCCGTTCGCGGGTTGAGGGGGGATTGTCGTCCCCATGAAAATCTTCGCCACCGCTGCCGCCCTGCTCCTCGCCGGAGCGGCCCACGCGCAAACGCCGCAGGCCCAGACGCCGGCCCCCCAGGCTGCACCCGCACCGCCCGTCAGCAGCCTGACCCGTGACCTGAACAGCGGCCCGCCGGCCCCGGCGGTCTATCTGGCGCCGGCTCCCGCGCCCGTCATCGCGCCGCCGCCTGCGTCGGCGGCCACGGGCGTTACGCCGACCCCGAGGCCCGCGACGACGACGGCTGGAGCATCGGCCCCGACGCCGTCCCCCGCACCGCCTGCCCGGGTGGTCGCCGCCCCGACCCCGACTCCGACCCCTGCGCCGGTCATTGCGAGCCTCCCGAGGCCGGCGCCGATCCCGGTCACGCCGTCGCCCTCGCCCCGCGCCGCTCCGATCACGCCGCCCGCCGTCGTTCCTGTTCCCCGGACCGAGCCGCTGGCCGCGCCGCCGGTCGTCGCCGCGCCCGTCGAAGCGCCTGCCGTCACGCCTGCGCCCGCCGCTCCGGCCCCGACCGTGCTGGACAGCGCTGCGCGCGCCGCCCTGCCGTTCACCGCTGACCTGCCGCCCGGCTTCGAGATCGTCACCGGCCGCCCGGGTCCGGATTTCCGCATCTATACGATCCGGCGCGCCGGCCAGTCGTTCGTCATGGTCTATGCCGGCCCGGCGTCGCAGTTCCCGATCTACAGCGGCCAGATGGTCGAGGCCGCCGGCCGCGCCTCCATTCTCTCGACCGAGGACGGCGTCCGCCATGCCGTGGAGCACCTGTTCCAGAGGACGGCCGCGCCGCGCGAAATCCACGTCTGGACCATGAGCCTGGACGGCGCCGATCGCGACCTTGCCGAACAGATCGCCCAGTCGGTCGACGTCCGCTGACCCAAGGTCAGACCCGGCGCACCACCGTGTCCGGCTCGCCCAGCCGCACCCCGCGCGCCCCGGCGAAGACGAGGACTTCCTGACCGGGCGCGGCGGCCCAGCGGCGTAGCGTCGCCTGCCAGGGCTCGCGCCGCCAGTCGTGCGGGCGGGCGGGGTCGCATTCCACCACCAGCCGCGCTCCGCCCTGTTCGCTGTGCAGGACGAAGCCGGCCGTGGTCGGCTTCCAGCTTTCGTCCAGCGCCTCTGTCAACAGCCACAGGCAGTTGAAGACGCGGCAGTCGCCCGGGCGGTCCTCATAGACGGCGCAGCCCGCCGACTTGCTGAAATGCCGGCACCATTTGCCCGCCGGCTTGGCCAGCGCGGTCACGCCCATCAGCTTGCAGCACAGGCCGCAGTCGCCGCAGCTCCTGGCCGGGGGCGCGCCGTCTTCACGCATGGGGGATGCTCCGAACGTCCATGCTCCTGCCTACCATGGGCCCGGCGTCTCTGGACCGCCTCATGCGGCGGGGCGAACGCTTACAGCACCTCGCGCCGGGACAGGTGGATCGTCATCAGGATCAGGGCGACCAGGCCGAGCCCGCCGCCCAGACCAAGGGCGGTGTTCACCCGCCACGCCTCTGAAGCCAGCATGTTGACCGGCATCTGCCAGGGGAGGAAGACGCCCTGCTTCGCCGAGGTCGCCACGACCGCGAAAAACGTCCCCGCGATCCCCAGCACAAGGCCGGGCACGAAGCTGGCGAACCTGAGGGCTGTCCATAGCTGGATCGCGATCAGCAGCAGGCCTGCGAGGAACATCATCCCCATCAACCGGGAATAGGCGGCGAGGTCGAACACACCGGTGGCCGCCGCCTCGGGCTTGATCATGCCGGCCAGACTGACACCGGCCCAGCTGAAGGCGATCACGGCGGCGCTCATCAGGGCCACGACCAGCAGCACGCAGACGGCCTTGGCCGCATAGAGGCGCCAGCGGGGCAGGGGGAGGGCGCGCAGGTGGTCCCAGCTACGGGGGCCGTGCTCCATATGGGCCACGAGCGCGGCCAGGGCGGTGACGCTCATCGGCATCATGAAGAAGGCCCAGACACCCGCGGCGTTCATCATCCACATGTCCCAGGCCGATGCCTTTTCGGCGCGCAGAACCATGAAGAAGCCGAAGATCGCGATCAGGGCGGGCGCGGCGACGGCGAGGAGGGCCGCCAGCGAGCGGTTCAGCTTTCGGGTCTCGACGGCGAACGGGGCGAAGAAGGGGGCGGCGGACATCAGACCAGCTCCGGCTGCATGTGGGGTTGGGCAGGGGATGGGGCGGACACCTCGCGATAGATGCCCTCCAACGTCCGTGCTCGCGGCCCGATGGCGAAGACGGCGATATCGGCCTCGATCAGGGCGCGATTCAGGGCGGCCGAAGCGGCGCGGGCGTCCTCGCCGGGCCTGAGGCTGGCGACAATCCGGTCGGGCGTATGGGTGACGGCGAAGCCGCGTGCCGAGGCGAGGGCGGCCGCGCGCAACGGATCATCGGTCTCCACCGCCACCTCGGGAGCCAGATCGGCCTTCAGTCGGGCAAGTTCGCCCTCCAGCACCAGCCGGCCCTGATGGACGATGCCGACGTGTGTGGCGGTCTGTTCGATCTCGCCCAGCAGGTGGCTGGACAGCAGCACCGTCGCCCCGGTCCGGGCCGGCAGTTCGCCGAGGAAGCGGCGCATGTCGGCGATGCCGTCCGGATCCAGTCCGTTGGTCGGTTCGTCGAGGATCAGCACCGGCGGCGCCCCGAGCATGGCGCGGGCAAGCCCCAGCCGCTGGCGCATGCCCAGCGAATAGTCCGAGACCCGGCGGCCCGCATGCTCGGTCATCTCGACCACCTCCAGCACCCGGTCGATCTCGGTGCGCGGAAGGCCGATCAGGGCGCGGGTCAGGTCCAGGTTCTCGGCCCCCGACAGATTGCCGTAGAAGCCGTGCGCCTCCAGCAGCGCCCCGACCTGACGCGCGGCGCCCAGACGATCCTGAACCACGTCGATGCCGCAGATGCAGGCCGTTCCGGCGCTGGGCCGGATCAGGCCCAGCAGCATCTTCAAGGTCGTGGTCTTGCCGGCCCCGTTCCGGCCGAGGAAGCCATAGACCGCCTTGGCCGGCACCGTCAGCGAGACGGCGTCGACGGCCAGATGGCGTTTGAAGCGGCGGGTCAGGCCCCGGGTTTCGATGGCGGCAGGCATCGTCGGCGCTCGCGTTCGTTTAAGTCGGACATAAAGTTGCAAACGGCGCGTCTTTAAGTCAAGATTAAAGATCAGACAGACTTTCGACACCGGAGACCGACCCGTGAGCCAGACCGAGATCGACCGCTTCCGCCGGCGCTGCGCCTGGTTTCGCTGGCTGGCGATCTTCATGGTGATCACGGTTGGCGGCCTGCTGGTGCTGATCCATCTGGCCTCGCCGCTCGTGCTCTGGGACCGGGGCGAGCCGGGCTATCCGCAGACCTTCTACCGGACGGCGCTCATGGGCCTCCCCGCGGCCTGCTATCTGTTCGGGGTCTGGTCGATCGGTCAGGCCATGGGACAGCTGGCCAGGGGGCGGCTGATCCAGCCGATCCTTGCTGACGCCCTGCGCCGCGTGGGTCTGGCCCTGTGGATCGGGGGGGTGCTGAGCGTCTTCGTCGTCACCAATGTCCTGCGCGTCGTCGGCCTGACCACGGGCGGTTACCTGCATTTCGACGTGCCAGGCATGACCCTCGGCATGATCGGCGCCGCCCTGTTCCTGCTGGGCCGCGTGGCCGAGCAGGCCGGCCGGGTCCAGGCCGAGCTGGACGAGATGATCTGATGCCGATCCGCGTGACCCTCGACCAGCTGATCGTGAAGAAGGGGCTGAAGGCGCGGGACCTCGCCGCCGAGGTCGGCCTCAGCGAGACCCAGCTGTCCCTGTTCCGCTCGGGCAAGGTGAAGGGCATCCGCTTCCGCACGCTGGCGAAGCTGTGCGCCGCGCTGGAGTGCCGGCCCGGGGATTTGCTGGACTATGACTTCGACCCGGCGGATCTCGCCGTCGTCGACGAGGACTAGCCGCCGAAGGTCACGGTCTGGGCGCGCGAGCCTGGCCGGAACACGACCGTCCGTGTCACGCCGTTGATCCGCACATTGACCTGCTGTTCCTGGTCGTCGTGGACCCCGGGAAAGAAGTCGAGGTCGATCGTGACGACGGCGATGCTGCGGTCGGTCGTCTCGCCGGTGAAGGCGATGCGGACGTTGTCGCCGGCCAGATCGGTGGCGGCGTGGGTCACCGGGATGGCGGCGCCGTCGATATCCAGACGAAAGCGCTGGCGCAGGTGGGCCTCGAGGTCGGCCACGGCCCGGGGGTCGTCGAGACTGGGCTGGGCCTCCGGGGCGATGGAGACCAGGGCCGGCTCCACATCGTGGGCGGCGAAGCGGTGGACCACGCTGACTGCGCCCGAGGCGGGATCGATCTCGACCACCGTCAGTCCGGCATGGCCGCGGTGGGCCAGCGCCGGTGTGGCGAGGGCGCCGGCCAGGGCCGCGACCAGCAGCGCCCGCTTCATCACTGGCCCGCCGCGGGACGACGGACCCGGGTCGCCGTCGAGTCGGGGCTGACCTCGACGTCCGAGTCGCGCATGCGGTTTTCACCGGGAGGCGGCGGCGGCGACAGGCGCAGGGTTCGCTCGTCAATCTGCCGCGGGAACAGGTTGTTGGCCAGGTTGGCGTCGGCGGTTTCCCGCAGCGGGTCGATTTCGGCCGAGACCAGGGTCTTCGGGGACACGTGCTGCCAGATCACCTGCTGGCTGTTGCGCCGCCAGATCTCGGCGGGGATGCGGATCGTCTCGTCCGAGCCGTCGCTGTAGGTCAGCTTCAGGATCACCGGCATGACCAGGCCGCCGACGTTCTTGAAGGTGAAGCGGTAGATGTTGTCGTCGAAACCCTGGGCCGCGCGGCGGTCGGCATCGGCGCGGCGGGCGGCGCTCTCGGCGTCCCGGCGTTGCTGGGCGGTGGTCGTGAAGCGGTCGGTCTCGTTGTAGAAGTCCCGCGTGGCGGGGTCGCGCTCGACGACCGTCTCGATGCCGCGGTTGTTCTCGACCGTGCGCGAGACCGGCTCCTGCTCGAACCGCTCGCGGGCCGCGCGGTTGCGCGCCTCCGGGTCGGTCGATTCCAGGGTCGCGGCGGTGACGCTCTCCAGCGAGATGTCGACGTGGTCGGTCGAATAGAACCAGCCGCGCCAGAACCAGTCCAGATCGACCCCCGAACTCTCTTCCATGGTGCGGAAGAAGTCATAGGGGGTGGGGCGTTTGAAGGCCCAGCGCTGCGAATATTCGCGGAAGGCGCGGTCGAACAGCTCGCGGCCCAGCACCGTCTCGCGCAGGATCACCAGGGCGGTGGCCGGCTTGGCGTAGGCGTTGTTGCCGAACTGGAGCAGGCTGTCGGACTGGGTCATGACCGGGACCTGGTCCTGGCTGATCATGTATTCGATGATGCTGGACGGCTCGCCGCGCGCGGGGAAGTCGGCGTCCCACAGCTTTTCGGCCTGGAACTGCAGGAAGCTGTTCAGCCCCTCGTCCATCCACGTCCACTGGCGCTCGTCGGAATTGACGATCATCGGGAAATAGGTGTGGCCGACCTCATGGATGACCACGCCGATCAGGCCGTTCTTGGCGCGTTCGGTATAGGTCAGGCGGCCGTCGTCGCCCCGCACCGGGCGCGGCCCGTTGAAGGTGATCATCGGATATTCCATCCCGCCGACCGGGCCGTTGACCGACTGGGCCGTGGGATAGGGATAGGTGAAGGCGAACTGGTTGTAGACGTCGATGGTGTGGGCGATCGACCGGGTCGAATAGGTGTCCCAGAGCGGCCGCGCCTCCTTCGGATAGAAGGACATGGCCATGACCACGGGATGTTCGGCGCTCTCCTGCTCGACGCCCATGGCGTCCCAGATGAATTTGCGGCTCGAGGCCCAGCCGAAGTCGCGCACATTGTCGGCGCTGAAATTCCAGGTGCGGGTGCCGGAGCGGGCCGGGCGCGCCTCGGCGGCGGCGGCCTCGGCGGGCGTCACGATATAGACCGGGGCGTCGGCGGTGCGCGCCTCGGCAAGCCGGGCCCGCTGTTCAGGGCTGAGGATGTCGGTGTTCTGCAGTTCGCCCGTCGCGGCGACCGTGTGGTCGGCGGGGGCGGTGATGGAGACGTCGTAGTCGCCGAACTCGAGCGTGAACTCCCCGGCGCCCAGGAACTGGGCGTTATGCCAGCCCTCATAGTCGGAATAGACCGCCAGTCGCGGGAACCACTGGGCCGCCAGGAAGAGGCAGTTGCCGTCCTCGCCGGCCTTGGTGAAACATTCATAGCCGCTGCGGCCGCCGACCACATTGGTCTCGGGCAGGGGCAGGCTGAAGTCGATCTTGAAAGCGAAGCTTTCGCCGGTCGCCAGCGGACGCGGCAGTTCAACGCGCATCATGGAGTCGACGATGGTGAAGGGCAGGTCGCGGCCATCGGGCCCTGTGACCTTCAGGTCGTTGAAGCCGCCCTCCCAGCCCTGCATGCGCTGCACGCGCAGCACTTCGTTGACGCTGACCGTGTCCGAAGCTGTGTAGGTGCGCGACCGCTCGGCCAGGGAGTCACGGCGGTAGTTCTGCTGGTCCAGCAGCAGCCACAGATAGCCGAGGGAGTCCGGCGAGTGGTTGGTGTAGGTGACCGCCTCGCTGCCGGTCAGGGTGCGGCGCGCCTCGTCCAGCGCGACGTCGATGTCGTAGTCGACCTGCTGCTGCCAGTAGCGATAGCCGGGGGCGCCCGAGGCGTTGCGATAGTCGGTGGGCGTCGGCCAGTCCTCGCCCTCGAACTGGCGGAACTTGTCCTCGAACGTGCCGCGCGACTGGTCGACCGGGCCGACGCTCTGCTGCGCCAGGGCGGCCGTGGCCATGAGGGAAACGCCGGCGACCGACGCCAGCAACATACCGATCCGCATTCGAAACCCCGTCCCCAGCTGAAAGCCCGGCGGACCTTAGTCTGCACCGACAGCGGAACAAGGCGGCGAAGATTAAGTCTGCGTAATCCAGCCGTGCCGCGCCGCCCATGCCAGCGCCAGCTGCGGCCAGACTGCGGCGGGTTTGCCCGCGATCAGGCGGATGCCGAAGCCGTGGCCGCCCTCCTGGAACAGATGCGCCTCGGCCGGGACGCCGGCGGCCTTGAGCATGGTCAGCAATTGCAGGCTGTTCTCGACCGGCACGGCGGGGTCGTCCATGGCGTGCAGCAGGAAGGTCGGCGGGCATCCGGTCCAGTCCATCCG
>CAYNNT010000025.1:0-32907 GCA_964398675.1 uncultured Brevundimonas sp. | reverse complement strand
TGGGCCTGGCCGCCGCCATCCCGGCCGATATCGCCTACAACAACTTCTCGATCGACGCGGGCAAGTTCACCGGCCGGTTGGAAAGCTTCGCCGATGATCTGCAGGCCGCCGTGGCGCGCCGTCTGGGCGGGCCGTCCAGCGCCGCGCCGCAGCCGACCCGGGAGCACTGAGCATGGCGCTCGCAGGAGGCGGCGGCGGCGGACACGTCCGGGGCCGCAGACGGCCGCGCAAACGGCCGCTCAGCGAAATCAACGTCACGCCGCTGGTCGATGTGATGCTGGTGCTGCTGATCATCTTCATGATCTCGGCGCCGCTGCTGAACGTGGCCGTGCCGGTCGAACTGCCCAAGACGGACGCCAGCGCGGTCGACGCCTCGGATGATCCGGTGGTCATCTCGATCAAGCGCGACGGCGCCATCTATGTCGGCGAGGGTGAGGTCAGCTTCGACCGTCTGGTGCTGACCGTGGCCGAGGCTGCCGGTCCGGACGGCCGCGAGAAGGCCGTGTCGGTGCGCGGCGACGGCCGGGCGCCCTATCAGGCCGTGGCCCGCGTCATGGCGCGCCTGTCCTCGGCCGGTTTCACCAAGCTGAACCTGATCACCGACACCGCCGGCGGCGCCCCGACGGACGTGGAGGGCTGACGGCTTGGAGCGGCCCGGGTCCTCGCTGCTGGCCTCCATCGCCGTCCACGCGGCGGTGGTTCTGGCTGTCGTCGGCTACGGCCTGCTCGGCTTCACGCGCGAGCCTCTGGACGTCGAAAGCGCCGTGCCGGTGTCGATCATCTCCGAGACCGTGATCGAGGCCGCAGCGCCCGACAATCCCGACGACGAACTGGTCACCGAAGACGCCTCGACCGCGCCGGTCGCCCCGACCCCGCCGGAGCCGGTCCCGCCGGAACCGACGCCCGCCCCGCCGCGTCCGACCCCGGCGCCGGCTCCGGTCAAGAAGGCGACGCCGCCGCGCCCGACGCCCCCGCGGCCGACGCCTCCGCCCCGGCCGCAACCGCCGCGCCCGACGCCGCCCCGCGAACCGACCCTTGATCTCGACTCGCTCGCCGGTCCGCCGCGCCCCGGCCCGCGTCCCGGGCCGCGCCCCCCCACCGGCCAGACCGGCGCCGGCGCCGCGCCCCAGGCGACGGGTCCGCAGATCACGGCGGTCTTCAACCAGGTCTATCCGAACTGGATCCTGCCCTGCGACATCCCCGGGGCGGATGCCCTGCGAATCCAGATGGACGTGACCCTCGATGAGCAGGGGCGGATCACGGCCGGGCCCAATCTGATCGGCGCCCGTTCAGACCCGGTGTGGCGGGCCGCCGCCGACGGCGCGATGCGGGCGATCCGCCAGACGGCGCCGTTCGATGTCCCGGCCGGCTTCCCCGGAGGACGCTTCCGGCCCACCTTCGTCACCGAACGGGCCTGTCGGGGGCGGTAGGCCCTCGCGTCGATCCTGACAAAGCGTGACGGGGCCTGAAAGTCGCCCCATTCACGGCCATGCTGGTCATATGCGCACGCTCTGGCGATAAGGAGTGGCGTGGATAGAAACTTGCGGGAGCCCCTGATGCGTTTGAACCGACTTCTGGCCAGTGTCGCCGTTCTGGCGATGACGGTGAGCACGGCCACCGCCCAGACGCCCCCGGTTCCCCCGCAGTCGACCGACCCGGTCGAGGTCGAGATCGACCAGGGCGTGCTGCGGCCGATGCAGATCGCCGTGGTCAATTTCAACGGCCAGAACGGCGCCGACCTGGGCGGGGTGATCCGCGCCGACCTGCGCCGCTCCGGCTATTTCGAGCCGATGGACCCCGCGGGCTTCGTCGAGACCGGCCTGACGCTGGCCAACGCCCCCAACTTCCCGCAGTGGACCTCGATCGGCGCCCAGGCGGTGCTGTATGGCGCGGTGACGCCCCGGCCGGACGGCCGCAACGACTTCGGCTTCCGCCTGTACGACCCCTATCGCCAGTGCCAGCTGGCCTCCTACCAGTTCACCGCCACGCCCGAGCAGTGGCGCCGCATCGGCCACAAGATCGCCGACCTGATCTATCAGCGCATGACCGGCGAGACCGGCCTGTTCGACAGCCGCGTGGTCTTCGTCTCTGAGAGCGGCACCCAGCTGAACCGTCTGTCGCGTCTCGCCATCTCGGATCAGGACGGATTCAACCCCGTCTATCTGACCCAGGGCGACGAGGTGATCATGTCGCCGCGCTTCTCGCTGAACGACCCCAACGAGATCACCTATGTCGCGCTGGGACGGGACTACAGCCGCATCTATCTGTTCAACCTGTCGACCGGCCGGCGCGAGAGCCTGGGCGAGTTCGACGGGCAGGTGCTGGCCCCGCGCTTCTCGAACGACGGGTCGAAGATGGCCTTCTCGATCATCCGGGGCGGCAATACCGACGTCTATGTGATGGATCTCGCCAGCCGGCAGCTCCGCCGCCTGACCAGCGATCCCGGGATCGACACCTCGCCGTCCTTCAGCCCGGACAACAGCCAGATCGTCTTCACCTCGGACCGGTCCGGCAGCGCCCGGCTCTACACCATGCGCGCCGACGGCTCGGGCCAGCGGCCCATCTCGCGCGGCGGCGGCCTCTACACGGCTCCGAACTGGAGCCCCCGTGGCGACCTGATCGCCTTCACCAAACAGGGCGGCGGCCGGTTCTCGACCGGAGTCATGAACACCGACGGCTCGGGCGAGCGCATCCTGTCGTCCAGCTATTTCGAGGAAGGCCCGTCCTGGGCCCCGAACGGCCGCTACATCATGTTCGCGCGCCAGTCGCCCGGCGGGGACACCCGTTTGTGGACCGTGGACCTGTCGGGCCGCGTCGTGTCCCAGGCCGGCTATGCCGGCCGCGGCACCGACCCGGCCTGGTCGCCCCTTCTTGACGAACAGCCCGCCAACCTCGGCGGCGGCGGCCCGGACGGCTGTCCCGCCTGATCACGAACGGAGCCATTCGGCTCAAACCCGCGTTATCGCGACTGGCGAAACCGCTGGCGCGTCAGTAGCAACCCTTTAAAGCCAAGCTGGAGGCCCCGCCCTCCACTCAAGGAGACGACCCGATGATGAAGCCCTCCACCCTGGTCCGTCTGGCCGCCGTCGGCATGGCCGTGACCGCGATCGCCGCCTGCACGCCGCGCACGCCGGCCGACACCGGCGCCGGCAACACCGTCCCGCCCGCGGGCAATGACCAGTATGACTCCAACGGCGCCGGTCCGGTCTCGGGCGGCGCGATCGGCGCGGCCGCGCCCGGTTCGGAGCAGGACTTCGTCGTCAACGTCGGCGACCGCGTCTATTTCGACCTCGACAGCTATTCGATCCGTTCGGAAGCCTATCCGCGTCTCGACGCCCAGGTCGCCTGGCTGCAGCGCTATCCGGGCGTGACCATCCGCATCGAGGGCAATGCCGACGAACGCGGCACCCGCGAATACAACCTGGCCCTCGGCGCCCGCCGCGCGGAATCGGTCCGGACCTATCTGGTCGAGCGCGGCGTGAACGCCGGCCGTATCGACACCATCAGCTACGGCAAGGAGCGCCCGATCGCCGCCGGCTCCAACGAGGAAGCCTGGGCCCGCAACCGCAATGGCCACACCGCCATCGTCTCGGGCGCGGCGCGCTAGGGACGTAAGAGGACGAGGGCGGCGGTCCGCCGCGCCCTCGTCCATCCTCCCTTGTCTTGAACCGGCCTCAAATCGGTGGGACGACAACGACCATGCTGAAGTTTCCCGCCGCCCTCCGCTCGCGCAACGCCCTGATCTCGGTTCTGGGCGTCGTTCTGATCGCCGGCACGACCACGGTCGTGGCCCAGACGACCCCGCTTGAGCCCGTGCAATGGGACAAGCGGCGGCTGGAGCAGCTGGACCGCAACGTGCGCCGCCTCGAGCGCGCCGTGACCCAGCGCAACGCCGCCGGCCAGCCTGTCATCATCGAGCCCGACCCCGAGGTCATCGCCCTGCAGGGCCGCGTCGGCCTGATGGACCGACGGCTCGCCGACATGGAGGCGACGGTCCAGCGCGTGAACGGCGACCTCGAACGCCTGACATTCCAGCTTGACGAAGCCGGACGCGACAACACCGCCCTGGCCAGCCGCGTCCGCGACGCCGAGGGCCGGATCCGCACCATGGAGGCGGCGGCGGCGCGCGAGGCCGAGCTGAGTGCGCCGATCCCGACCACCTCGCCGACCGGCGACGCCGCGCGCGACCTGAGCGCCGCCGCCCGACTGGCGGCCACCGATCCGCAACGCGGCGACCGCGCCCTGCAGACCGTCATCCTGGCCTGGCCCGACACCCCCCAGGCGCGCGAGGCCTCCAGCCGTCTGGGCGACCTGCGCGTCTCCGCCGGCGACCCTGCCGGCGCGGTCTCCGCCTACGCCACCGCCCTGCAAGGCTGGCCGACGGCGCCCTGGGCCGCTGCGACGACCCTGGAGCTGGCCAACGCCCTGAACGCCACGGATCGCAAGACCCAGGCCTGCACCGCCCTGACCGAGTTCACCCGTCGCTACGCCGAGGCCGCCAGCGCCGCCGTGCGCACCCGGGCGACCGAGGCCCGCACCCGCATCGGCTGCCCCGCCGCCCCGGCCGCGCCGCCGGCCCGGAGACCAGGCTGACGCCATACCCCGCCGACTGGACCGGGCCCGCGCGGGCCGTCCTCTCCGCGCGGCTGGAAGCCGGCCTTGACCGCCCCCTCGCCCTCGCCCTGTCCGGCGGCGGCGACTCCATCGCCCTGCTGAGGCTGGCGGCTGGCTGGGCGCGCGAGAACGGCCGGCGCCTGTTGGCCCTGACCGTCGACCACGGGCTGAATCCCGACAGCGCCGCGTGGACCGCCCAGGCCGAACGCGCCGCCCGTGAGGCCGGGGCGGACTGGCGGGGTCTGCTCTGGACGGGGCCCAGGCCTGCGACCGGTCTGCCCGCTGCCGCCCGCATCGCCCGCCACCGCCTGATCGCGGACGCCGCGCGCGAGGCCGGGGCGGCGGTCGTCCTGTTCGCCCATACCGCCGACGACATCGCCGAGGCGGCGGTGATGCGGGCGGAGGGCTCGACGCTGGGCCGGCTGCGCGACTGGTCGCCGTCCCCCGTCTGGCCTGAGGGGCGGGGGTTGATGTTGCTGCGTCCGATGCTGGGCGCGGGGCGGGCGGACGTACGGGACTGGCTGGCGGGGCAGGGGGCGGACTGGATCGATGATCCGGGGAATGAGGATGTGCGGTTTGCGCGGAGTCGGGCCCGTGCTTCCCTTCTCCCGGTGGGCGGAGGAGGCTCGCATCGCGAGACGACGACGGGTGGCGCGCCGCGCCGGATGAGGGGCGACTGTGCCAGCGGCGAAGCCGCCCCCGGACAGCCGGCCCTCACCCTTGAGCGCAAGGTCGACGGCTGCGCCGCCGTGCGCTCCAGCCCTCTCCCGATGGGAGAGGGGCCAATCGAGATCGACCGGGGGGTCGACGCCCGCACCCTCGCCGCCGTTCTCGTCTGCGCCGGCGGGAGCGACCAGCTCCCGCGCGGAGACCGGCTCTTCACCCTCCACGCCCGCCTGCGCGCCGGCGAGGATTTCACCGCCACCCTGTCCGGCGCCCGGATCGAGGCGCGCGGCGAACACGTCCTCGTGACCCGCGAAGCCGGGGAGTTTCTGCGGCGTCCACGCGCGCCGCTGCCGTTGTCTCCCGGCGTGGAGACCGTCTGGGACGGACGCTGGGCGATCACGGTCGATGAGACTGGCTGGTCGGTCGCGCCCGCCGCCGGGCGGATGGCGGCCCTGTCCGGGGGCGACCGGGCGGTATTGAAGGCCCTGCCGGCCGCCGTGCGCGGATCCCTGCCTGTGCTGATCCGGAACGATGCGACTGCGCCGGTTCTTGCAGGGACCGCGGGCAAGGCGACGCCGCTGGTCGAGGAAAGACTGGCGCTGGCGCTGGACCGAATGACGCACGAACGGGACCTTGGCGGCGCCATCCATGGCGCATCGCCCCGGAACCACCTATTTTCCGGCTTACATCACTGACGACCGGGCGCTGCGGCGCACCCAGGGAACGAGACGAGAATGAACCTGCGCAATCTGGCCATCTGGGGCGTGATCATCCTGGGGGCCATGGCCTTCTATGTCGCCGCCAGCCGTCCCGGCGGCCTGACGGCTCCCCCCGGGGCCAAGGAGGCGGCTGCGGCCCGCCCCGTGGCGATGAGCTATTCCGATCTGCTGAAGGCCCGCGACGACCGGAACATCGAAAAGGTCGAGGTGCGCGGTGAAATGGTCAAGGCGACCCTGCGCGACGGCAAGGTGGTCAATGTCATCACCCCCGTTCCCAATGCGGCCCTGGTTGACACCATCCAGGCCTCCGGCGCCGCGGTGGACGTCAAGACGACCCGCCAGTCGCTGTGGGTCAGCGCCCTGATCGGCCTGCTGCCGTTCGTGCTGATCATCGGCCTGTGGATCCTGATCATGCGCCAGATGCAGGGCGGCGCGCGCGGGGCCATGGGCTTCGGCAAGTCCAAGGCCAAGCTGCTGACCGAGCACAAGGGCCGCAAGACCTTTGACGACGTGGCCGGCGTGGACGAAGCCAAGGAAGAGCTGCAGGAGGTCGTCGACTTCCTCAAGGACCCGGCGAAATTCCAGCGTCTGGGCGGCAAGATCCCCAAGGGCGCCCTGCTGGTCGGCCCTCCCGGCACCGGCAAGACCCTGCTGGCCCGCGCCGTCGCGGGTGAAGCCGGCGTGCCGTTCTTCTCCATCTCGGGCTCCGACTTCGTCGAAATGTTCGTCGGCGTCGGCGCCAGCCGCGTGCGCGACATGTTCGAACAGGCCAAGAAGAACGCCCCCTGCATCATCTTCATCGACGAGATCGACGCGGTCGGCCGTCACCGCGGCGCCGGCCTGGGCGGCGGCAATGACGAGCGCGAGCAGACCCTCAACCAGTTGCTGGTCGAGATGGACGGCTTCGAGGCCAATGAAGGCATCATCCTGATCGCCGCCACCAACCGTCCCGACGTGCTGGACCCGGCCCTGCTGCGTCCCGGCCGTTTCGACCGCCAGGTCGTGGTGCCCAATCCCGATGTGAACGGCCGCGAGAAGATCCTGCGCGTCCATATGAAGGATGTGCCGCTCGCCTCGGACGTCAACGTCAAGACCATCGCCCGCGGCACCCCCGGCTTCTCCGGCGCCGACCTGGCCAACCTCGTGAACGAGGCGGCCCTGATGGCGGCCCGCAAGGACCGTCGCATGGTCACCCATCGCGATTTCGAGGACGCCAAGGACAAGGTCATGATGGGCGCCGAGCGCAAATCCATGGCCATGAACGAGGAAGAGCGCCGCCTGACCGCCTATCACGAGGGCGGCCACGCCATCGTGGCCATGAACGTCAAGATGGCCGACCCGGTGCACAAGGCGACCATCGTCCCGCGCGGCCAGGCCCTCGGCATGGTGATGCAGCTGCCGGAAGGCGACCGCTATTCGATGAAGTACCAGCAGATGGTCGATCGCATCGCCATCATGGCCGGCGGCCGTGTGGCCGAGGAGCTGATCTTCGGCAAGGAGAACATCACCTCGGGCGCCTCGTCGGACATCCAGCAGGCGTCCAAACTGGCGCGCCGCATGGTCACCCAGTGGGGCTTCTCCGACATCCTCGGCACGGTCGCCTATGGCGAGAACGAGCAGGAGGTCTTCCTCGGCCACTCGGTCGCGCGCAGCCAGAACGTCTCGGAAGAGACGGCCCGGATCATCGACTCCGAGGTCAAGCGAATCGTCGGCGCCGGCTGGGACGAAGCCCGCCAGATCCTGACCGACAAGGCCGCCGATCTGGAGACCCTGGCCCAGGCCCTGCTCGAGTACGAGACCCTGTCGGGCCAGGAGATCAAGGACCTGCTGGAGAAGGGCCTCGCCCCCAACCGCGACGAGAGCAATTTCCCCACCGCCGGCCCGTCGGTCTCCGTGCCGATCACCCCCGTGTCGGACGCCGCCGCGGTCGAGGTCCAGACCGTCCACTGACCGACTGAAAAGACAGGACCCGCCGCCGGAGAAATCTGCGGCGGGTTCTTTCTGGTGAACTTGTTTGCATTATAAACAAGTCTATGAGATACGGGTCTCCATCAAGAGGGGAGCCCTTCCATGTCTTCACACGAAACCGAACCGTCCGGCCGCCTGCACGGCCTCGACGCCCTGCGGGGCACCGCCCTGCTGCTGGGCGTCGTCCTGCACGCCTCCATGACCTATTTCCCGGTCCCGATCTGGATCGTGTCCGACACCGACAACTCGCCGGTCGCCAGCGCCATCTTCTTCGCCATCCACCTGTTCCGGATGACGACCTTCTTCCTGCTCGCCGGCCTGTTCGCCCATATGATGCTGGAGCGGCGGGGCGTCGCCGGCTTCATCAAGGACCGTACGATACGCATCGCCGGGCCGCTGGCGACCTTCTGGTTTCCGGTCCTCGCCGCCATCATCGCGGGGTTGATCTGGATGGCGGCGATCCGCAACGGCGGGTCCATTCCGACCGACGGACCGCCGCCGCCGCCCCTGACGCTCGAGACCTTCCCCCTGACCCACCTGTGGTTCCTGTGGGTGCTGCTGATCCTCTATGTCGCCATGCTGGTCCTGCGCGCGCCCTTCGCCATGGCGGACCGCGACGGCGGCTGGGGCCGGTCCGTCGACCGGATCACCGGCGCCCTGATCGGGCCCTGGACGCCGGCCCTGATGGCCGCTCCGCTGGCCATCGCCTTCTGGTTCACCCCGAACTGGACGCCCTTCTTCGGCATTCCGACGCCGGACACCGGTCTGGTTCCCAATGCGACCGCCCTGACGGCGTTCGGCAGCGCCTTCGCCCTCGGCTTCCTGCTGGACCGCCGCCGCGACCTGCTGGGCCGTATCGAGCGGCTGTGGCCCGTGTTCACGGTCGTGGCCCTGGGCGTCGGGACGGCGGCCATGGTCATGGTCGGCGGCCCGGTCCCGGAGCTTGCGCCGGTCACCGATCCGGAGCTGAAGGCTCCGCTGGCGGCGATCATGGCCCTGGCGGTCTTCGCCTCGACCTTCGCGGTCCTGTCGCTGGCCCTGCGTTTCGCCTCCGGATACAGCGCCGTCCGCCGCTACCTCGCCGACGCCTCCTACTGGGTCTACATCGTCCACCTGCCGCTGGTCATGGTCGGGCAGATCCTCGTGGTGAACGAGACCTGGCCCTGGTTCGCCAAGTTCGGCGCGGTCGTCGGGGGAACGATGGCGATCAGCCTGCTGACCTACGAACTGCTGGTCCGCCACAGCTTCGTCGGTCGCTGGCTGAACGGCCGCCGCATTCCCTGGCGCCGCCAACGGGACGCGGATCTCGCCCTCGCCGAATAGCTTGCCAATACCCGCCGGCTCGTCCACCCCAGGGGCGAGCCGGCCCCGGAGAATCGTCATGCCCGCCAAGCCCCGCCTGCATTCCGCCGAGGACGACCTCGCCTTCATGCGCTCGATCGTCGAGGGCGGCGGCCGGCCGCCGATGACGCTGGCGATCTGCTATCTGGCGGGCGGGCTGCTGTACGGCCTGCAGTGTCTGTTCCACGTCGGCCAGGCGACCGGGCTGATCCGCTGGCCCGACCTCGCCAACCTGATCTTCGTGGTCGGGATCAGCGCGACCTTTCTGTCCATCCTGACCTGGGCCATCCTCAAGGATCGCAAGGACGGCGCGTCCAGGCGCGGTCCGATGGCGACCCGCACGCTCAACGCCGCCTTCAGCGCCACCGGCATGGCCAACTGCGCCGTGATCATCGTCTTCGGCGTGGGGGCCTGGCGCGATCAGGACTTCGCCATCTGGCTCTATTACGCGGCCATCGTCTTCGCCCTGCAGGCGGCGGCCTGGTACATGGCCTGGACGCTGAAGCGGAAGGGCTGGATGCTGGCCACCGCGCTGGGCGGCTGGGTCACGGCCGTGGCGCTCGGCGTGCTGGTGCGCGAGCCCTTCCTGTATCTCGGCGTCTGCACCGTCGCCCTGTTCCTGCTCTTCGCCCTGCCGGGCTGGATCCTGTTCCGCGACGCCCGCGCCGGATCGAAGGCGGCCTGAACCATGGGACTGGCCGATCTCGGACGGATCGACGAGGTCATCCACGGCCGCATGCGGCTGGGGATCATGGTCTATCTGTCCGATGCCGACAGCGCCGACTTCACCGAGCTGAAGACCGTGCTTGAGGCCACCCAGGGCAATCTGTCGGTGCATCTGAAGAAGCTGGAGGAGGCGGGCTTCGTGGCCATCGCCAAGAGCTTCAAGGACAACAAGCCGCTCACCCGGGTGTCGATCACGCCCGAGGGCCGCAAGGCGTTCGGCGCCTATCTGGACGCCATCGGCAGTCTGATCGGGGGCAAGGACTGATGGGCCGGGGCTGGCCCCCGGCCCGGTTCACACCCTAAGCTCCTCCCACGAAGCGTGGAGAGATCGATGAAGGCCGGGACGATAATTGTGGCGCTTGTGCTCGCCGTGATCGGGGCAGGTCCGGCGCTTGCCCAGGTCTCGAACCCGGCGGGGCTTCAGGTGGCGGTCGAAGGCCTGTCCCGTCCAGCGGCGATCTATGTCGCGGGCCAGGGAACGCCTGAGCCTTGGGGCGCCGCGGCGGGCATTGCCTATCCGGACACCGGCGGGCCGATTACGGTCGATACGCCGTTCCGCATCGCCAGCAATACCAAGACCTTCACCGCGGCCACGGTGCTGAGGCTCTGGGAGACGGGTCGGATTGATCTGGACGCCCCGATCGGACCCCTGCTGAGCCCGTCGCTCAATGCCTTGCTGACCGCCGACGGCTATGACACCGCCGCCATCACCGTGCGTCATCTGCTCAGCCACAGCAGCGGTCTCTATGATCATGGCGGCGACCAACGTTTCGTCGAAGCAGTCATGGCTGACCCCGGCCACTACTGGACGCGCGAGGAACTGGTGGGGCTGTCGATGGCCTATGCCGATCCTCAAAGCGATCCCGGTGTGGCCTTTCGCTATTCCGATACCGGCTACATTCTGCTGGGCGACATCGTCGAGCGCATCACTGGTCGGACGCTCGGCGTTGCGGTCCGTGAGGAACTGCGGCTCGATCGGCTGGGCTTGACGGCGACATGGTGGGAAATCATGGAACCGGCACCGCCCGGCCTCATCCGCGCGCCTCAAAGCCTCGGAAGCATCAGCGCTGCGGACTGGCATGCCTCGATGGACCTCTACGGCGGCGGCGGACTGGTCATGTCGGCGCGCGACCTGGCGGTGTTTTTCGCCGCCCTGTTCGAGGGTCGGATCTTTGACCGGCCCGAAACCCTCGAAGCCATGCTTTGGCAGGGCGATCACCGCCGCGCCGATCACTATCGTCTGGGCATCTTCGTCAGTGAGGTGAACGGACGGACCTTCTACTGGCACAGCGGTTTCTGGGGCACCATTGCCCTCTATGCGCCAGACACGGGAGTCGCTGTGGCCGGGGTGACCGTCAACCAGGACGGCTTCGTCGTCATGCGCACCCTTGCCGAGTCGATCATCGGCGCCCCGCCGTCGCAGCCGTGATTGAACTCATGTCCCCCACCGTCATGGGCATCGTCAACGTCACGCCCGACAGCTTCTCCGACGGGGGCCGGCTGACTTCGGTCGAGGCCGCGGTGGCCCACGGCCTGCGGCTGGTCGAACAGGGGGCGGACATTCTCGACATCGGCGGCGAGAGCACCCGTCCCGGCGCCGCGCCCGTCGCCGAAGCCGAGGAGATCGCCCGGGTGGTTCCGGTCATCGAGGGCCTGCGCGCCCGCTGGCCCGGCCCGATCAGCATCGACACCATGAAGCCTGCCGTCGTCCGCGCCGCCGTCGCTGCGGGGGCGACGATGTGGAACGATGTGACGGCGCTCGGCTTCGCGCCCGACAGTCCGGCCACGGCCGCCGAGCTCGGCTGCGACGTGGTGCTGATGCATATGCGGGGCGAGCCGCGCACCATGCAGGCCGATCCGCAGTATGACGATGTGGTCGCCGAGGTCGCGGACTGGCTCGTCGCCCGGGCCGAAGCGGTCATGGCGGCGGGGGTGGCGCGGGACCGGATCTGGCTCGATCCCGGGATCGGCTTCGGCAAGACGGCCGTCCACAATCTGGCCCTGACGGCGCAGCTGGAGCGGCTGGTGGCGACCGGCTTTCCGGTCCTCTACGGGGCCAGCCGCAAGCGGGTGATCCAGTCGGTCGACCCGACGGCGACCGATCCGGCCGACCGGCTCGGCGGGTCGCTGGCGCTGGCGCTGGAGGCGGCGCGGGCCGGGGCGTCCATCCTCCGCGTCCACGACGTGCGCGAGACGGTGCAGGCGCTGGCGGTTCGGGCGGCGGTGACGGCGGCGGCCGACCGCATCTGACTTGTCCGTTCGGCCGCTCTGCCGCATGGGAGGGACATGCCCGACCAGCCCAACTACCGCGGACGCGTCCTGATCATCGCCGGCTCGGATTCCGGCGGCGGCGCGGGAATCCAGGCCGACATCAAGGCCGTGACCATGCTCGGCGGATACGCCGCCACGGCCATCACGGCGATCACCGTGCAGAACACCCTCGGCGTCCACGGCGTGCATCCGCTGCCGCTGGACCTGATCGAGGCGCAGGCGCGGGCCGTGCTGGACGACATCGGCGCCGATGCGATCAAGACGGGCATGCTTGGCTCCACCGCCGTGGTCGAGCGGGTGGCCGCGATCCTCGATTCGTCGGACGCTCCTGCGGTGATCGATCCGGTCATGATCGCCAAGGGCGGCGCGGCCCTGCTGGCGGACGATGCGGTGGCGGCGGTGCGGTCGCTGATGATTCCCCGCGCGGCCCTGCTGACCCCCAATGCGCCCGAGGCCGAGGCGCTGACGGGGATCGCGGTCGCCGACCTCGACGGCCAGCGTCGGGCCGGCGAGGCCCTGCTGGCCATGGGCGCGCGGGCGGTGCTGATGAAGGGCGGCCATGTGCCGGGCGAGACAGTCGTCGACCTGCTGCTGACCCCGACCGGCGAGACCCTGCTGGAAGGCGAGCGGTTCGATACGCGCAACACCCACGGCACCGGCTGCACCCTGGCCAGCGCCTGCGCGGCGGGGCTGGCCAAAGGGCTGCCGCTCGAGGCCGCCGTGGCCGAGGCCTGGGCCTATGTCGCCGAGGCCATCCGCCGGGCGCCGGGGCTGGGCGGCGGCCACGGGCCGCTGGACCACGGCTGGCCGGTGCGGGGGCGGACATGAGCGATCTGGAAGCCCGCCTCACCGACATCGTCCGCGCCGACCCCGGCCTGATGCATGTGCTGACGATCGTGCGGGACCAGGGCCTGCCGGACTGGCGCATCTTCTCGGGCGCGGTCTACCAGAGCGTCTGGAACGCCCTGACCGGGCGGCCGGCGGGCTATGGCGTGCGCGACTATGACGTCGGCTATTTCGACCCTGACACCAGCTGGGACGCGGAGGACGTGGTCATCAAGCGCGTCGCGGCGGCCTTCGATGAGCCGTTCCGCGGCACCGTCGAGGTGCGCAACCAGGCGCGGGTGCCGATCTGGTTCCCGGCCCATTTCGGCGAGCCTTATGACCCGCTGTCCGGGACGGATGAGGCCCTTGAGCGGTTCGTGGCTCCAGCGTTTGCGGTCGGGGTTCGGCTGGAGGCGGACGATGCCATCAGCGTGGCGGCGCCGCTGGGACTGGAGGACGTCTTCGCCCTGACCCTGCGGCCCAACCCGAACCGCACCCTGGCGAAGGACTGGCCGCGCGTCGTCGAGCGGGCGCGGGCCCGGTGGCCCGAACTTCAGGTGATCGAGCCCGCCAGCCGCGGATAGATGTCCCGGTCGACCTTCTCCATATGCCTGATCGGGTCAGCCGGCTCGAAGCCGTATTGCGCGTACAGCCCGTGGGCGTCCGCCGTGGCCAGTCCCCAGCGGCGCAGGTCGCGCAGGCGCGGCTCAGCCAGCGCCGCCTCCATGATTTGCTTGCCCAGACCCCGGCCGCGCGCATCCGCGTCAACAAAGACGTCGCACAGCCAGGCGAAGGTGGCCTGGTCCGTCACCACGCGGGCGAAGGCGACGAAACGATCAGCCTCGAACAGGCCGAAGCAGATCGAACCCCGGCAGGCGCGCTCGAACACCGGCCACGGGATCGACTTGCCCCAATAGCTTTCCTCGGCGATCCAGCGCCAGGCGATCCGGAGTTCGGACTCCGTCAGGGTCGTGCGCAGGTCGGTCATGGCCGGGATATAGCGCGACCCGCGGCGCTCGCGTAACAGCGAACCCATGCGCCAGTGGACCGTCGACGCCTTCGCCTCCGCCCCGTTCAAGGGAAACCCCGCCTGCGTGGTCGAGCCCTTCGACCAGTGGCCGTCCGACGGTTGGATGCAGGCGCTGGCGAAGGAGAACAACCAGGCGGAGACGGCCTTCCTGCTGCGCACCGGCGATCCGGCCCGATTCGGCCTGCGCTGGTTCACGCCCGGGATGGAGGTGGACCTGTGCGGCCACGCCACCCTGGCCTCGGCCCATGTTTTGCTGGCCGAGCTGGGGCTCGGGGCGCCGGCCCTGACCTTCGACACCCGCTCCGGTCCGCTGATCGTGGCGCGGGCGGCCGACGGCTATGAGATGGACTTCCCCGCCGACCCGCCGCACCGGACCGCGGCGCCAGACGGTCTGAACGAGGCGCTGGGCGTTGCGCCGGTCGAGGTCTGGGCCGGGCGGTATCTGGTGGCGGTGCTGGAGGACGCAGCGGCGGTGCACGCCGTTACGCCGGACATCCGGGCGCTGGCGACCCTCCAGGGCGAGGCGGGCGAGGTCGGTCAGGTGATTGTCTGCGCCCGGGCCGATCCGTCAGACGATGTCGACGTGGTCGACCGCTTCTTCGCGCCCGGCTGCGGCGTGGACGAGGACCCGGCGACCGGTTCGGCCCACTGTATCCTCGGGCCTCTGTATGCCGACAAACTGGGGCGGGCGGCGGTGCGGTTCCGGCAGGTCTTCCCCGGCCGGGGCGGCGATATCGGGAGCGAGACCCGCGGCGACCGCGTCCTGCTGCGTGGACAGGCTGTCACCGTGATCGAGAGCCGGCTCAGGGTTTAAGACAAGGAAAGGGGCGCGACCCTTGCAGATCGCGCCCCCCCGGACCTTCGGGGAGGAAGGTCAGGCTTTAGTAGCGACGGTCGTCGCGGTCGCGGCGTTCGGCGCGGACCTGCATCGACAGCCGGTCGTAGCGGCGGTCCAGCTCGGCCCGTTCGCGGTAGGACAGGCCGCCTTGCAGATAGTTCCGCTCCAGACGAACGAGCGCGTTCAGCTCGTTGCGAAGCCGGCTGGCCTCACGACGGCTCAGCTGACGATTGCGTTCGCCCTGGTCGATGCGGCGGTCCAGCTGATATTTGCGCTGGCTGATGTTCTGCCAGTTGCGGTCGCCGCGATCGTTGTCCCAGCGGCCGCCCCGGTCATTGTCATGACGACCACCGCGATCCTGTTCGTAGCCACCACCGCGACCATCGCGGTCCTGATGGCCGTAGGACTGGGCCATGGCGGGGACCGCGACGGAAGCCGCGGCCAGGGCGAGGGCGGGGATGAGAAACTTCTTCATCATCGGACTTCTCCTTGAGCGTTCCACGCGGACCGGGGTGGCCGGCGTTGATGTGAGATGACCATTCCCCGGCTGAGCGCGATCTGAACGGCGCGCGTCAGCTTTCATTCATCGGCATGAATTCGTCGTCACGCTCCGAACCCCGCCCTTTGACGGCAAATCCTCGCCGCGCGCGCGAGGGGGGCGGCGCGAAAGGTGAAACATGTCTACACTCGTCGTTCAGCCGTCGTTCAGAGCCCGGGGCCTAGACCGCTCTTCATGATCCGCCCGTCCGCCATCCTGCTTGCAGCCCTGATCGCCGCCGCGCCCCTGTCGCAGGCGGTGGCGCAGGACCGTGGGTCGCGCGGAGACCGCCAGCAACAGGAAGACGATCGCCCCCGCGTCTCCGTGCGCGAGGCGGCGCAACGCGCATCGTCAGGCCGCCAGGGCCGTTTTCTGGGCGCCAGCAACCAGGGCGACGTCATTGTCGTCCGCTGGGAGTATCCCGGCGGCCGCGTCGCCGACATCATGGTGGACGCCCGCACGGGTCGGGTCGTGGGAGAACGCTGAATGCGAATCTTGCTTGTCGAGGACGACGTTGATCTGTCGCGCCAGCTGAAACTGGCCCTCGGCGACGCCGGCTATGCCGTCGACCACGCCGCGGACGGCGAGGAAGCGCATTTCCTCGGCGATACCGAACCCTATGACGTGGTTGTGCTGGACCTCGGCCTGCCCAAGGTCGACGGCGTCTCGGTGCTGGAGCGCTGGCGCCGGGACGGTAAGACCACGCCCGTGCTGATCCTGACGGCGCGCGGCGCCTGGTCGGACAAGGTGTCGGGCTTCGACGCCGGCGCCGACGACTACCTGACCAAGCCGTTCCACACCGAAGAGCTGCTGGCCCGTCTGCGCGCCCTGCTGCGGCGTTCAGCGGGCATCGCCTCGGCGACCCTGTCGTGCGGCGGCCTGCGTCTCGACCCGCGCGCGGCCCGCGCAACGGTCAACGGCGAGCCCCTGCGCCTGACCTCGCTGGAATACCGGCTGCTGCACTATCTGATGATGCATCAGGGCCGGGTCATCAGCCGGACCGAACTGGTCGAGCACCTGTACGATCAGGACTTCGACCGCGACTCAAACACCATCGAGGTCTTCGTCGGCCGCCTGCGCAAGAAAATCGGCCCGGACCGGATCGAGACCGTGCGCGGCCTGGGCTACCGCCTGACGCCGCTGGCCGGGGAGTCCGACGGGGCGTGACCGAAGGGGCGGGGGGCGATTCGGCTCCGGCCGACGACAGGTCCTGGGGCCGCTGGTTCGGACGGCCGGGTCGCAGCCTGACCCGGCGGCTGATCTGGCTGGCCTCCGCCTGGATCGTGCTGGCTCTGGTGCTGACCGGCTGGGTCCTGACCAGCCAGTACCAGGAATCGGCCCTGCGACGGCTCGGCAATGTGCTGGCCGAGACCATCGACGAGGTGGTGATCGCGACCAATGCCGGCCCCGAAGGCATCGTCGTCGCGGAAATCCCGGACGCCCAGACAAACCGGGCCCTGTCCGGAAAATACTGGGCGGTCGCCCGGCTGGACGGGGACGGCGGCATGCGGTTCATCGCCGGCTCCCCCTCGCTTGCCGGAGAAGAGCTGGCCGTGCCGCGGGGGCTGCCTGACCGGCTGGCCGGCGCCGACGGCGCGACGATCAGCTTCAACGACTCCGGCTTCCTGCGCCCGCCGCTGCGTCAGCCGCTTCGGGTCGCCGCCAGCCTGAAGTCGCTGCCGGGGCGCAGCGAGCCGCTGGTCTTCATGGCCGCGATCGACCGGACCAATATCGAGAACGACACCCGCCAGTTCGCGACCTTCACCTGGACCGCCCTGCTGATCCTCGGCCTGGGGCTGGTCATCGCCGTCTTTCTGCAGGTGCAGATCGGCCTTCGTCCGTTGTTCAGCCTGCGCAACGAGATCGCCGACGTCCGCAAGGGCAAGGCCGCGCGGATCGCCCGCAGCTATCCGATGGAAATCCAGCCGCTGGCCGAACAGGTCAACCGCCTGCTGGACCAGAACCAGGAGACCGTCGAGCGCCAGCGCACCCATGTCGGCAACCTCGCCCATGCCCTGAAGACGCCCCTGTCGGTCATGCTGGCCGAGGCCGGGTCGCAGAAGGGCGACCTGCCCGACATGGTCCGCAAACAGACCGAGGTGATGAAGGCCCAGGTCGATCACCACCTGCGCCGCGCCCGCGCCGCCGCCCGCGCCCAGCTGCTGGGCGAACGCACCCCGATCGCCGAGGTGCTGGACGAGATGGCCGTGATGCTGGAGCGGGTGTTCGAGGAGAAGGCCGTCGAGATCGACTGGCGCGCGCCCGACGAACTGGGCTTCCGCGGCGAGCGTCAGGACCTGCAGGAAATCCTCGGCAATCTGATGGAAAACGCCTGCAAATGGGCGAAGCGTCGCGTCCGGATCACCGCCGGTCCGACGGGTCTCGGGCAGATGGTGGTCGTGGTCGAGGACGACGGCCCCGGCCTGCCTGCGGACCAGCGCGAGGCCGCCCTGGAACGCGGGGCCCGCATGGACGAGACCACGCCGGGCTCGGGCCTGGGCCTTTCGATCGTTGTCGAGCTGACCCGCGCCTATGGCGGCCGGATCACCCTCGCCGACAGCGATCTGGGCGGCCTGAAGGTGGTGCTGGAGCTGCCCGCCGCCGACGCCTGAGCCTGCCGGCTGGATAGCGGTTGTTAACCCTGGCTTGGCCATACTCCGGCGAGCCGGGCTGGGACCGGTCCGGGATCTTCGTATGGCAGGGCTTTCTGTCGCCCATCGCGTCGCGCTCACCGCCCTGCTGGCGCGGTGCCCCGAAGCCGCGCTCAGGGCTGTCTCCGTCGCCGTGTCGTCCATGGAAGGCGGTCGCGCCGCCGAACTGCGGATGCTCGTGGGCGATGAGACCCGCGACCGGCTGCGCCGCGCCAGGGTGTTCGCGCCGCTGGCGCCCATGTTCCGCCAACGGGCCGACGGCATCGCCGCCATGACGTTTCCGCCTCACGTCCTGCCGCGCCTTTGGCGCGCCGCAAGCGAACGCGAGCCTGACCTGCTGATGCATCTCGACCGGGACGAGCCCGAAGCCGCCACGGTGGCCGATCGCTTCTGCCAGACGGCGGCCAGTGTCGTGCGCGACGAGCCCGATCTGGTGTGGCCGCCCGCGGGCGACGAAGCCGTGCGCCAGAAGGGACTCGCCGACCTGATCGCCTGCCTGGATCTGGCTCACCTGGCGCGGCGCGGCCTGCCCTCGCTGGAGATATGGCTCAAGCGACCGGACGGCGACCAGATCGCTGAACTCCGGCTTCTGCTCAAGGATTGCGCCGGGGTTCACCTCGACGGCGCCCAGCGCGTGCTCGAGATGTTGTTCGCCCATCTGGATGACGCGGTGCTGATCCTGCGGATTCTCACCCAGACTTCGCTGGCGGCCGGGCGCGAAGGGTTCCTCAGCGAATCGGAACTGGCCGGGTTCGTCGACCGGCTGATCGCCGGTGTCGATATCCGCGCCCGCAAGATCGAGGCGTTCAAGCCGGGGCCTGACCTCAGCAATGTCGGGACGGTCATCGCCGACCTGAACTGGTGCGCCGGCGTCCTGGCGGAGCTGGACGTCACCCTGACCCTCAGTCCGCAGAGCGTCTGGGGCAAGTCTGTGCGGGATGCGCGCGTGACCATCGCGCGCCGCCTGTCCGGCCTGTTGCGCGCAGCTGACAAGGCCGTCGAAGATGCGCTGCCGCTGGAGCGGGTGCAGATCGCAGGCCGCATGACGCGCAAGGCGCCCCGGCTGTCAGCCCCGGTCGTGGGGCCGACGGTCGACGCCGCTCTCAGCCTGCTGCAACTGGTCGGCTCGGTGCGCGGTCCCGCCTCGACCTTCGGCTGCGAGGCTGACCGGAAGACCCTCGTCGACGCCCTGACCGACCGGCTGTCGGACTATGCCGACCAGGCGCTGCGGATGATCAACGAGGGCGAGGCCGGGGACGAGGCCCATGCGTTGGGACTGGTCGAACTGACCGCGCTCTGCCTCGATCATATCGACGCCGACGACCCCGCCCGCACGGTGCGGCGTCGGGCCGCGGTCGCCGGCGCCCCTGCAACGGGGTCCGAGGCCTCGTCGCGGGCCGCCTGATCGGCTACATCGCCGGGTATGACGGCATTCTGGATCATGACGGCGCTGCTGACGGCCCTCGCGGGCCTGTGCGCCCTGGCCGGAGCGCGCCGCGGCGCGGACGCCGGAGAGACCATTTCGGCCGCCGCTGAACTGGCCGAGTTGGACCGGCTGAAGGCGCGGGGATTGCTCGACGAGGCCGGCTGGACCGCGGCCCGCGCCGAGGCCGGGCGTCGCATTCTGGTCTCCGACCGCGAGGCCCTGCCGGTCAGGCCCGGAGCAAGGGACCGGTTCTGGGTCCTGGGCGGTCTCGCCGCCACGGCCGCCGCCGCCCTGGGACTCTATGCCATGGTCGGCGCGCCCGGACTGCCGGATCAGGCGTATGAGCGTCGCGTGGACCAGTGGACCACCGAACTGGAGACTCTGCAGCCGCCGCAGGTCGCCGCCGTGGCCGCCCGGGTCGTGCGGGACCGGCCCAACGACCACGAGGCCCTGACCATGCTGGGCGCGGCCCGGTTCGAAGCCGGCGATCCGATCGGCGCGGCTTCGGCCTTCCGGCGGGCCCTGACGCTGCAGCCCGACGACGCGCAAAGCTGGTCGCGGCTGGGCGAGAGCCTGACCCGGGCCAATGGCGGCGTGGTCGGCGGCGACGCCGAGGCCGCCTTCGCCCAGGCCCTGCGCCGCGATCCCGGCCAGCTGGGCGCACGCTATTTCCTCGGCGAGGCGGCGCTCGCCCGCCATGAGGCGGCGATGGTCCGGGCCATGTGGGGGCCCCTGATCGCCGTGCTGGATCCGGCCGATCCGCGCCGGGCCGACCTTCAACGGCGCATGCCGGGAGAAACCCAATGAGCTGGCTTCCCAAATCGCCGAAGGCGCGTCGCCGCCTGTGGGTCGTCGCGGCGGTCGCGCCGGTGCTGGCCCTCGCGGTCGGCCTGTCGCTGTACGCCATGCGCGACAACGTCACCTTCTTCTTCTCGCCGTCCGAGGCGACGGCCCAGACCGCGCCGACGGGCCGGGTCATTCGCTTGGGCGGACTGGTCGAGACGGGCAGCCTGGTCCGCGGGGCCGATGGCGAGGTCGCCTTTGCGATCACCGACAACGCCGCCACCACCCGCATCCTCTATCACGGCGACCTGCCCGACCTGTTCCGCGAGGGGCAGGGCATTGTCGCCCAGGGCAGCTTCCAGCCTGACCGCTCGTTCCGCGCCACCCAGGTGCTGGCCAAACACGACGAGAACTACATGCCGCGCGAGGTCGCGGAGCGGCTCAAGGCCAAGGGCGAGTGGCGGCCCGAGGGCGGCGCGCCTGCCGCGGGAGCGCCGACGACGTGATTGTTGAACTGGGCGCCTTCGCCCTGATCCTGGCCCTGGCGCTGGCGGCGCTGCAGACGGGCATGGCCGTCGCCGGCCGACTGCGCCGCAGTCCGGTGCTGGCCGGCGCCGCGGAAGGCGCGGCCATGGCCGGTGCGGTCGCCGTGGCCCTGGCGTTTGCTGCGCTGATTTACGCCTTTGCGGTCTCGGACTTCTCGGTCGCCAATGTCGCGGCCAACAGCCACACCGACAAGCCGATGCTCTACAAGGTCGCCGCCGCCTGGGGCAGCCACGAGGGGTCGCTGCTGCTGTGGTGCCTCGTCCTGACCGGCTTCGGCGCCGTTCTGACGCGCGCGCGCGGCCTGCCGTTCGGGCTGAAGACCTCGGCCGTGGCGACGCAGGGCCTGCTCGGCGTGCTGTTCCTCGCCTTCGCCGTCTTCACCTCCAACCCGTTCGAGCGGCTGGATCCGGCCCCGTTCCAGGGCAATTCGCTGAACCCGCTGCTGCAGGACCCCGCGCTCGCCTTCCATCCGCCGCTGCTCTACGCGGGCTATGTCGGCTTTTCGGTCTGTTTCTCGTTGGCCGTGGCGGCCCTGATAGAGGGCCGCGCCAACTCCAGCTTCTGGCCGGCCTGGGGCCGCTGGGTCCGGCCCTGGGCCCTGGCCAGCTGGGCCTTCCTGACCGTCGGCATCACCCTCGGCGCCTTCTGGGCCTATTATGAGCTCGGCTGGGGCGGCTGGTGGTTCTGGGACCCGGTCGAGAACGCCAGCTTCATGCCCTGGCTGGCCGGCGCGGCCCTGCTGCACTCGGCGGTGGTCACCGAGCGGCGCGGAGCGCTGGCGGGCTGGACGACCTTCCTCGCCCTGCTGGCCTTCACCTTCTCCATGCTGGGCGCCTTCCTCGTCCGGTCGGGCGTGCTGACCAGCGTCCACGCCTTCGCCGTCGATCCCGAGCGCGGCCTGATGCTGCTGGCCATCCTCGGCGCGACCTCCGGCGCCGCCTTCGCCCTGTTCGCCTGGCGCGCGCCGCAGCTGAAGGGAGGCGGGATGTTCGCCCCGGTCAGCCGCGAAGGCGCGCTGGTGCTGAACAACGTCTTCCTGACCGCCGCCTGCGCCACCGTCCTGCTGGGCACCCTCTATCCGCTGATCCTCGAGGCGGCCAATGGCGCGACCATCTCGGTCGGCCCGCCCTATTTCGCCCTGACCTTCGTTCCCCTGATGGCCGCGGCCTGCCTGATCGTGCCTGCGGGCCCGCTGCTGGCGTGGAAGCGCGGCGACCTCAAGGGTGTCGGCCAGCGGCTGGCCGTGGCCGCGGGTCTGGCGATCCTGATTGCGCTGCTGGGCTGGATGGCGTTCGATCCGAAGAAGGCCCTGTCGGGCGCCGGCATCGGCCTCGGCGCCTGGCTGATTCTCGGCGCCCTCGCCGAGGTCGCCGAGCGGATCCGCCTGTTCCGCGCGCCCCTGGCCGAATGCCTGCGTCGTGCGCGCGGTCTGCCCCTCGGCGCCTGGGGCACGACCCTGGCCCATGCCGGGCTGGGCGTCTTCGTCCTCGGGGCGGTGGTCGAAACCGGCTATCGCGTCGAGGCCGCCCGTCCGATCGCCCCCGGCCAGACCATCGAGGCCGGCAAATGGGCGGTGACCCTGGACTCCGTCCGCGTGGTCGAAGGCCCGAACTACCTCGCGGAACAGGGCAAACTGACCGTGACCCTGCGCGACGGCGGATCCCCGAGGACGGTCACCGCCGAGCGCCGCTTCTTCCCCACCGGCGGCCAGACCACGACCGAGGTCGGTCTCGATTTCAGGGGGCTGGACGACGTCTATGTGGTGCTGGGCGAGCGCGGCCAGACGGCCTCAGGCGCACCGGCTTGGAACGTCCGCGTCTGGTGGAACCCCTGGGCGCGGCTGATCTTCCTCGGCCCGGCGATCATGGCCCTCGGCGGCCTGCTCTCCCTGCTGGACCGGCGGCTGAGGCTGGGTGTGAACCGGAGGGTGGCGTGATTTCCCTCATTTTCCGCTCATCCCGGCGAAAGCCGGGACCCAGTCCCTTGGGTGAAAGCTGGAATGGGCGTGACGCTCCCAACCTGATCCGGAACCACCGGCGTCTCGCTGGACAGAACCGGGTCCCGGCTTTCGCCGGGATGAGCGGATTGTTTGGGTGGCTGTTCCTCCTGATCGCCGCCGCCCTTTTCCTGGGCGTCGCGCCGGTCGCGGCGCAGGAACCGCCGCCGCAGCCGGACCGGCCCCTGGCGGATGCGACGCAGGAGGCGCGCGCCCAGGCCCTGTTTGACGACATCCGCTGCGTCGTCTGCCAGCATGAGGCCATTGCCGACAGCCCCGCCGGCCTCGCTGCCGACGTCCGCGCCCTGGTGCGTGAGCAGATCGCGGCCGGGCGCAGCGATCAGCAGGTCCGCGACGATCTGGTGAGTCGCTACGGCGACTTCGTCCTGTTCACCCCGCCGCTGCGGGGCGGCACCTGGCTGCTGTGGTTCGGTCCGTTGGCGGTGCTGCTGGCGGCGGGCGGCGGCCTGTGGTTCTCGGCGCGCCGGCGATCCATCCCTGCAGACCCGCTTTCGGCCGCTGAAGAGGCCGATCTGGCCCGTATACTCGCCGATCAGGCGGTTCGCCCCGATCCTGACGCAAAGCCGTCTGACGACTAGGCACGAGCCCGATCGTTTGAGGAGGAATCGCTTCGCGGTTCCGACGAGAGCGTGAATCAGGCTCGCAGGGACTGCGGACCCTTCATGACGTCGCGACGTTGGTGAAAGGGGGCGCAGCCCTATATTACAAGGCCCAACGGGCGTTCCGCGCCCGACCAGAGGATCGCAAGACACGCCTATGATGAAGCGCAAGGAATTCATGCTGGGGGCCGTCGCCGGCCTCACCTTCGCCGCCGCGGCGACCGCCGGCGGCGTCATCGACTGGCCCTCGGCCAATGCGGGCCCGGTGGCCGGCTTCACGGGCCGACTCTCGCCCGACAACGGCGGCGCGGGCCTGGCCTTCGCCCCGCCGCAGGGCGCGCCCCTCAGCTTCGCCGACATCTTCGCCCAGGTCGCTCCGGCCGTGGTGCAGATCGAGGTCAGGACCCGGGTCGCGCAGCGTCAGCGCTTCGTTCAGATCCCAGGTCTGGGCGCGGTGCCTGTCCCCGGAGGCCCGCAGGGCGAGGACGGCGAGGAGGCCGAAGCGCCCACGGCCATGGGGGCCGGGTCCGGCTTCTTCATCGCCGCCAATGGCTTTATCGTCACCAACAATCACGTCGTCGCCGACGCCACCGAGATTCGCGTCAAGCTCGCCGACGGCCGTGAAATGGAGGCCCGCCTCGTCGGTCGCGACGAGAGCACAGACCTCGCCGTGATCAAGGTCGAGGGGACGGATTTCCCGTTCGTCAGCTTCGAGGAAACGGCCAACCCGCGCGTGGGGGACTGGGTCATCGCGGTCGGCAATCCGTTCGGTCTGGGCGGAACAGCGACCGCCGGCATCGTCTCGGCCCAGGGGCGCGATGTCGACAGCGCCTATGTCGGCTATCTCCAGATCGACGCGGCGATCAACCAGGGCAACTCCGGCGGTCCGACCTTCGATATCTACGGTCGCGTCATCGGCGTGAACTCGGCGATCTACTCACAGACCGGCGGTTCAGTCGGTATCGGCTTCGCCATTCCGGCCTCGGTGGCCAAGCCGATCACGGATCGGCTGATGCGGGGCGAAACCATTGAGCGGGGTTATGTCGGTGTCGGCATATCCAACCTCAGCCGCGAGCAGATCGAGGCCCTGGGGCTGCCCGTGGGCTTCACCGGCGCCTTCGTCGGTGAAGTGACTTCCGACGGGCCGGCTGAGGCAGGCGGCGTTCAGGTCGGCGACATCGTCACGCGGCTGAACGGGACGGCGGTGCGCGACCGGACCGATCTGACCCGCCGCATCGGTCAGGTCAGCCCGGGCGAGACCATCCGCCTCGAAGTGTTGCGCGACGGCCGACGTGAGAACCTGACGATCCGGGTGCGCGCGCGGCCGCCCGAGTCTGAGCTGAACAACCGGCCGGACCCGGATTCGGACAATCCCTCGGCGCAGGAACTGGCCGGTACTTCCGTCGGCGGCCTGACCGTGGCGCCGATGTCGGAGGCCCTGCGCCGACGCTACTCCATTCCGGCTCCGGTCAGCGGGCTGGTGGTGACCGCGGCCGAGACCATTGGCGAGCTGAATTTCCGGCCCGGCTTTGTGATCACGCGCAGCGGGTCGGGTCCGATCCGGACGCCGGCCGAACTTCAGGCCGCCATTGACGCGGCCCGTCGCGCCAACCGGCCGGGCGTCTTCCTGATCGTCTGGACCCCCCAGGGGAACACGCCGATCGTCCTGCCTCTTCCCAAACCTGAATAAGCCTTAACTGCCCCCATCGCCGCCGATGCGCTAACATCGGCGGCGATTCCGCATTTGAGGGCTGATTCCATGCGCATTCTGGTGGTCGAGGACGACGCTGAAGCCGCGACCGCCATGGTCCGGGGACTGACCGAAGCCGGGCACGAGCCGACCCACGCCGTCGACGGCGCCTTCGGCCTGCTGGAGGCGCAGAAGGGCGGCTATGACGTCTATGTCGTCGACCGGATGATGCCACGCCTCGACGGCATCGGCATGGTCGAGACCCTGCGCAAGGACGGCGACCAGACGCCCGTCCTGTTTCTGTCCGCCCTCGGCGAGGTCGAGGACCGCGTCACGGGCCTGAAGGCCGGCGCCGACGACTATCTGGTCAAGCCCTACGCCTTCTCCGAACTGATCGCCCGCGTCGAGGCCCTGTCGCGCCGTCGCGAGACCGGCAGCGTCGCCACCATGCTCAAGGTCGGCGACCTCGAGATGAACCTGATCGCCCGCACCGTGCACCGCACGGGCAAGGAGATCGACCTGCAGCCGCGCGAGTTCCAGCTGCTGGAATTCCTGATGCGCCACGCCGGCCAGTCGGTGACCCGCACCATGCTGCTGGAGAAGGTCTGGGAATATCATTTCGACCCCCAGACCAACGTCATCGATGTCCACATCAGCCGCCTGCGCGCCAAGATCGACAAGGGCTTCGACCACGCCATGCTGCAGACGGTGCGCGGGGCGGGATACCGGCTGGAGCCGTAAGCAATCCCGATGCGGCTTCCCTCCCTCCTGCGCCGCACGCCCTTCCGGCTGACGCTGCTGTTCCTCGCCCTGTTCGCGGCGGCGGCCAGCGCCATCTTGGCATATGTCTATTTCGCCTCGGCCTCCGAGGCCCGGACCAAGGCCGAGCGCGACGTGCGCGGCGAGATGCAGGTGCTGACCGGGATTTATGAAGCCCGGGGGTTTGACGCCCTGAACCGGGAGGTCATCGACCGCACCCTGCGGGAGAGCACCTTCCTCTACCGGCTCGAAGCCGCCGACAGCGGTGGGCAAGGCACCGGCAGCCTGACCGTTCTCCCGCTCGAGACGATCGAGGGCGATCAGGAGTGGACCTCCTTCCCCTTCACCGACACCGACGCCGAGGGCCGGGTCACCCGGCCCCAGGTCCGCGGTGTCCAGACCCGTCTGGCGGGCGGCGGCATGCTGTTCGTCGGCCAGTCCCTGAGCGACACCGAGGCCTATCTCGAGCGGCTGACCCAGGCCCTGTGGACCGCCATGGGCATCGTTCTCCTGCTCGGTCTGGCGGGCGGGGTGCTGGTCAGCCGGAACCTGGAACGCACCATGGGCCGGCTCAACAAGGTGGTCACCGCGGTGCAGGAGGGCGACCTCAAGGCCCGGGCCGTCGTGCGCAACTCGGGCGACGAACTGGACGAACTCGGCTCCGGCCTGAACACCATGCTGGATCGGCTGGAGGGCTCCATGGCCTCCATCCGCCACGCCGGCGACGCCATCGCCCACGACCTGCGCTCGCCCCTGACCCGCATGCGGGCCAAGCTGGAGGTCGCCCTGATGGACGCCGAGGCCGGCCGGATCGACGGCGTCGACGCGGTCCAGCTGGCGCTCGATGAGGCCGACAACCTGCTCAAGACCTTCAACACCGTCCTCGCCATCGCCCGGCTGCAGGCGGCCGCCGGGCGCACGCCGGACCCGAAGGTGTTCGACGCCGCCGACCTCGCCGCCGACATGGCCGAGTTGTATGAGCCCGCCTCCGAGGACAAGGGGCTGGAGTTCTCCGCCGAGATCGAGCGCGGCCTGATGATCGAGGGCAACCAGCCCTTCCTCGCCCAGGCCCTGGCCAACATCATCGACAACGCGATCAAATACACGCCCACCGGCGGCGCCGTGATGCTGCGCGCGCGCCGGCGGTCCTCGGGCGAGATCGAATACTCCGTCACCGACACCGGCCCCGGCGTGCCCGAGGCGGACCGCGAGCGGGTCATTGAACGCTTCGTGCGCCTCGACAACAGCCGCACCGAGGCCGGTTCGGGTCTCGGCCTGTCGCTGGTCGGGGCGGTGATGGAGGCCCACGGCGGCCGCATCCTGCTGGATGAAGGCCCCGGCGAATACGGCGGCTTCGGCCCTGGCCTGCGCGTGGCGCTGGTCCTGCCGGCGGCGGAATGAGCGGCCCGCTCGGCGCAAGGCTGGTTCCGTGCGGCCCCATCGTCGATGCGGTTGCGGCCGATCGGGTCCATGAGCGCCTGTCCGAGGCCGCGCGCGAAGGCGGCTGGGGCGAGGCCCTGTGCGCGGCCTGGCCCGCCCTCGCGCCCGTGCTGGCCGCCTCTCCCTATCTGGGCGGTCTGGCGCGGCGCTGGCCCGAGCGGCTCCGACTGACGCTGGAGACGGCGCCGGAGGACCGGCTCGCGGCCATCCTCTCCGCCACCGAGGCCCTGACCGGCGGCGCCGACGAAGTCCGCGCGCCGCTGCGCTGGCTCAAGGCCGAACTGCACCTGCTGACCGCCCTGTGCGACCTGGGCGGCGTCTGGGATCTCGACGCGGTCACGGGCGCTCTCAGCCGGTTCGCCGACGCCTCGACCCGGTCCGCCCTGCGCGCCGTAGCCAACGACCAGCGCGAGCGGGGCAAGCTGGTCTCGGCCGCCGACGATCCCCGCGGTCCCATCCCCGGCCTGTTCGGCCTGGCCATGGGCAAGCACGGGGCCTTCGAGCTCAACTATTCCTCGGACATCGACATCAGCCTGTTCTGGGAGCCTGAGGCGCTGGAGAGCGCCCTGGCCGAGGGGGTCGAACCGCAGAAATTCTGCGACCGCGCCGCCCACGCCCTGGCCTCCCTGATGCAGGAGCGGACCGGCGACGGCTATGTTTTCCGCTTCGACCTGCGGCTGCGGCCGGACCCCTCGTCCACCCCGCCCGTGGTCGCGGCCCCCATGGCGCTCGCCTACTATGAAAGCGTCGGTCAGAACTGGGAGCGCGCGGCCTTCATCAAGGCCCGGCCGGTGATCGGCGACCTCGCCGCCGGCGCAGAGTTCGTGAAGGCGTTGAGGCCGTTCATCTGGCGCCGCAGCCTCGACTATCCGGCCATTCTCGACATCCAGTCGATCAAGCGCCAGATCCACGTCCACAAGACCGGCGAGGGCATGGACGCCGCCGGGGCCAATCTGAAACTGGGCCGGGGCGGCATCCGTGAGATCGAATTCTTCGCCCAGACCCAGCAGCTGATCCTCGGCGGCCGCGACCCCGCCCTGCGCAGCCCCCGCACCGTGGACGCCCTCGCCGCCCTGCGCGACGCCGGTCATGTCAGCGCCGAGGTCTGCGCCGATCTGGCCGCGGCCTACGCCGCCCTGCGCGGCCTCGAGCACCGGGTGCAGATGCTCGACGACGAACAGACCCACATCCTGCCGGCCGATCCCGCCCGCCGCGCGGCCGTGGCGGCCCTGGCGGGGGAGGGCGATCTGGTCGTCTTCGATCGCGGCGTCGAGGCTCTTCTGGTCGGGGTCAACCGCACCTATGGCGAGCTGTTCGAGGGCGAGGAGTCCTTGTCGTCCCCCTATGGTTCGCTGGTCTTCACCGGGGTCGAAAACGATCCCGAGACCTTGGCGACGCTCGAGCGGATGGGCTTCACCGAGCCGGGAACGATCGCCGACACGATCCGCAGCTGGCACCACGGCCGCATCCCGGCGACCCGGTCCGCGCGCGGCCGCGAGCTGTTCACTCGCCTGGCGCCCCGCCTGCTGACGGCCCTGGCCGACACCGGCGCCGCCGACGCGGCCTTCCGCCGGTTCGCTGTCTTTTTCGCGGGCCTGAACAGCGGCGTTCAGGTCCAGGCCCTGTTCCTGGCCCAGCCGAAGCTGTTCGACCTGGTCGTCGGCGTCATGGCCTTCGCGCCGCGACTGGCGCGGACCCTCGGTCGCTATCCGGCGGCGCTGGACAGCGTCCTTGATGCCCGCTTCCACGCCCAGCTGGGGGTCAACACCGGACTGTTCGACCAGATGGCCGACGAGGCCGGCGCCGCCCCGGATTTCGAAGGCGCGATGAACGCCGTGCGCCGGCTGCATCGTGACCAGATGTTCCGCATCGGCGTCCAGACCCTCACCGGCCGCATCGGGCCGGACGCCGCGGGCCGCGCCTATACCGCCCTGGCGGACGCCGTCATGGACGCCCTGGCCCCGGCCGCCATGGCCGAGGCGGTGCGTCAGGGCGGGACCCTGTCCGGCGGCGCTGTCGCCGTCGTCGCCCTCGGCAAGGCCGGTTCGCGCGAGATGACCGCGAGCTCCGACCTCGACCTGATGACCCTCTATGACGCCCCGCCGGAGACGGTGTCCGAGGGCAAGGGCTGGGCGCCCGGCGTCTTCTACTCCCGCTTCACCCAGCGGCTGATCGCGGCCCTGTCGGCGCATACGGCGGAGGGTGGCCTCTACGAGGTCGACATGCGGCTGCGTCCCGGCGCGGCCAAGGGGCCTGTGTCGCTGCGGCTGTCGGCGGTCGAGGACTACTATGCCAACGAGGCCGACACCTGGGAGTTCATGGCCCTGACCCGCGCGCGGGTGGTCTGGACCGACGATCCCGCCTTCGGCGCGCGGGCGACCGCGGCCCTCGAGGCCATCCTGCGGCGGCCGCGGCCGCGCGTGGACGTCGCCGCGGACGCCCGCCGGATGCGTGACCTGATGGCGCGCGAGCGGCCGGGGCAGGGCGCCTGGGACCTGAAACTGGCGCCCGGTGGTCAGGTGGACGCCGAGTTCGTGGCCCAGCTGCACCAGCTGAAGGCCGCAGCCGCGGGCGGCGCGCTGACCGTGTCGACCCTTGAGGCCCTCTCGGCGGAACCCGCCCTGGCCGAGGCGTGGCGGCTGCAGCAGGCGCTGGGCCAGGTCTTCAGCGCGGCCTTCGACGACAAGCCGGACCCCGAGCAGGAGCCCGAGGGCTTCCGCCGCCGTCTCGCAGAGGCCGCGGGACTGACGGATTTCGGGACCCTGAAAGCCCGGCTGGCCGAGGTGCGGACGGCCGCCCGCGCCGCCTTCGAATCGGTCCTGCCGCCGCCCCGCGACGGAGACTGACGAAAGCGGCGTTTCACCCTCCAGACAGGGATTGAGGCCGCGTGAGGCGGCCATGGAGATCAACGAGATGCACAAGACCCTTCTGGTCGGCGGCCTGGCCGCCCTCATGCTGGCCTCGGCCGGCGTGGCCGTGGCTCAACAGGCGCCGGGCCGGTCGATGCGCGCCGACGCCGATGGCGACAGCCGTCTCAGCCAGGCCGAGTTCGTCGGGCAGCGCGTTCAGCGCCTGACGACGATCGACAGCAATCACGACGGCTCGGTCACGGCCGATGAGCGCCGCGCCGCGATGCAGGCCCGCAGGGCCGGCCGCGCCGACGCCCGCTTCGACCGGCTCGACGCCAATGACGACGGCGCCGTCAGCCGCGCCGAGTTCGATTCCGCCCGCGAGGCCGGTCGCGAGGCCCGCGCCGATCGCGGTCCCCGTCCGATGCGCGCCCACCGCGGTCCGGCGCGGGGACAGCGCGGCATGGCCCGGATGGAGGCCCGTGGTCCGGTCGTGATCGCCGACGTCCAGACCCGGGCCGAACAGGCCTTCGCCCACCTCGACGCCGACCACGACGGCTTCGTCACGGCGGATGAGGGCCGCGCCGGCCGTCAGGCCATGCGCGAGCATCGCCGCGAACGCATGACCGAACGCCGCGCCGCGCGTCAGGCGCAACGGCAGGCGTCGCCTCCGGCGCCCGCTTCGGAGTAAGGATCATGTCAGGGACGGCGGTCATGAACCGGGCGACCCTTTCGGCAGCAACGGAAGAGGGCCGGATTGGCGCTGATCGCCGACCCCGACGAGGAGCTGGTGCGTCGCGTGGGTCAGGGCGACCCGGCGGCGATCCAGGCCATGGTGGCGCGCAAGCTGCCGCGCATGCTGGCGCTCGCACAACGGATGCTGGGCGACGCGGTCGAAGCCGAGGACGTGGCCCAGGAGGCCATGCTGCGAGCCTGGAAACAGGCGCCGCGATGGACGCCGGGTCAGGCCAAATTCGACACCTGGCTGCACCGGGTCGGGCTGAACCTCTGCTACGACCGGCTCCGGCGCCGGCGCGAGACGGTCACGGCCACCCCGCCGGACCGGCTGGACACCGGCCCCGCGCCGGATCGTGGACTGCTCGCGGCGGACGTGGGCGCGCGGGTCGACGCGGCGCTGACGCGCCTGCCGGACCGTCAACGCGAGGCCATTGTCCTGTGTCACTATCAGGAGCTGACCAATATCGAGGCCGCGGCCCTGATGGCGGTCAGCGTGGACGCGCTGGAAAGCCTGTTGTCGCGTGGACGACGGGCCCTGAGACAGGCCCTGGCCGATATCCGGCCGGGTGCTGAAGGAGCATGAGTGTGATGACGTCGGAACGGTTCCTCGCCCTGGTCGCGGCCTATGGCGCCGACGCGCGGCGCTGGCCCGAGGCCGAGCGCGCGGCGGCCCAGGCCTTCGCGTCCTCCAACCCCGCCGCCGTCGGCCCGGCGCTTGCCGAGGCCGATGCGGCGGACGCCCTGCTGCACGCCTCGCGCGTCGCCCATCCGTCGATGGCCCTGCGTGACCGGGTCATCGCCTCGGCCGCCGAGGCGGGCCTGAAGGCGCGTCGCGAAGGCCGCCGCTGGCTCGACCGGCTGGCGCTGGCCCTCGGCGCCGGCTGGGCCGCCGCCGCCTGCGCCGGCATCGTCGCGGGCGTCATGATGACCACATATCTGACCGCCGACGCCCAGGCCGAGGCCGTCCTCTACCAGGCCTCCCTGCTCGGCGTGGATGATGCGGAGGTGCTCGGATGAGCCCCAAGGCCCTGAAGCTCGCCCTGATCGGCTCGGTGGCGCTGAACCTCTTCGCCGTGGCCGCGGGGGCGACCCTGCTGGTCACCCGCGCCCAGGTCGAGGACCGGGTCGAGGCCCAGCACCGCCCGGCCCGCGCCGGCTCGCCCATGCGGCTGGTCGAACAGCTCGACCCCGCCGTCCGCCAGCGCGTGCGCGAGACTTTGCGCGCCTCCGCCCTCGCGGCCCGGCCCGATTTCGAGGAAGCCCGGTTGAAGCGGCGTCAGGCCGTCGAGATGGGCCGGTCCACCACGTTCGACGCCGTTCGGGCCGGGGCGCTGCTTGAGGAATCCCGCAATGCGGAGCTGCGGGGCCGCGCCCGGCTCGAGGCGGACGCCGTCGCGCTGCTGGCCACGCTGGAGCCGGATGATCGCCGCGCCCTGTCGGAAATCCTGACCCGTCGCGGTCGGGCCGCCGGTCGGGATCGGGGCGGTCGCGGGCCGCAACCGGTCGCCGCCAGGGCCACGCCCCCGGCCTGACGTCAGGCCGCGCGCGCCTGAACCTGGACCGGCTGTGTTCTCGACGGCTGTCCCGGCCGCCGGATCGGCACGTCGAAGCCCACGGTCGTGCCGCGGCCCGGCTCGCTCTCGATCGACAGCGTGCCGCCGTGCAGTTCGATCAGCGACTTGGTCAGGGCCAGACCCAGGCCGGTGCCCTGCGTTGTCTTGGAGTGCTGGCCCTCGACCTGTTCGAACGGCCGCGCCAGCCGCTTCAGATCCTCGGCGGCGATGCCGATGCCGGTGTCGGTGACGGCCACCCGCAGCCGGTCGTCGTCCTCGCGTGAGATGGCCACGACGATATGGCCCCCCTCGGGCGTGAA
>CAYNNT010000024.1:0-33011 GCA_964398675.1 uncultured Brevundimonas sp. | reverse complement strand
GCAGGGCGGCAGAGCCGAGGAGGACGGTGAGCAGGCGACGCATGGGCGGACTCCTCGAACAATCGATGCGGCATCAAGGGTGCAGTCGATCGATCCGGCAAGTCTTTCGGCAAAGAAAAAGGCCGCGTCCCTTTCGGAACGCGGCCCCAATCCTGGAAAGGACGAAGGTCCTATTCGATGTCTTCGTTCAGCAGGCCGACCTTGAAGAAGCCGTTCTCCTGCAGGGTGTTCATGACTTCCATGAACTGGTCGTACTTCACTTCCGGCTGGGCGCGGACGAAGACGCGCTCCTCGCGGCAGTTGGCGGCGGCCAGGGCCACGCAGACGTCGGCGGCGAGGGTCTCGATCGTGGTCTGGCGGTCGGCCAGGAAGATCGAACCGGTGTCCTGGATGGTGATGTAGACCGGTTCCTTGACCTCGCCCGGAGGGGGCGGGGTCGCCGGCGGCAGGTCAAGCCGGATCGAAACGGTGGCCATCGGCGCCGCGACCATGAAGATGATCAGAAGGACGAGCATGATGTCGACGAACGGCGTGACGTTGATATCCGCGTTCTGCTCGATCGTCTTGCCGCCCTGGCCGGCGGGTCCGGAAAGTTTGGAGCCCATGTGTCACTCTCTCCATCGGGCCCGACGCGATCGCGGCGAGCGCAAGCTATGACGTTCGGTTCGTCTCTTGGCGTCCCGGAACCGGCTTGTAAAGCGGGTTCAGGCGGGTTGGGGTTCCACAGGCCCCGGAATGTCCCGAATACGCCTTTCAGGCGAGCCAATCAGCCCTTGGCGAGCTTCAGGAAGCGATCCTTGAGCGCCGCGTCGGTCTTGAAGACGCCAGTGAAGCGGGTGGTGATGGTGGAAACGTGGCGGTGATGCACGCCGCGGGTGGTCATGCACTGGTGTTCAGCGTCGATCATGATGGCGACGCCGGCCGGCTGCAGGTTTGATTCGATGGCTTCAGCGATCAGCTGGGTCAGGGTTTCCTGGGTCTGCAGGCGGCGGGCGAAGATCTCCACCACGCGCGCCAGCTTGGAGATGCCGACGACCTTCTCCTGCGGGATGTAGGCGACATAGGCCTTGCCGAGGAACGGGGCCATGTGGTGCTCGCAGTGGCTCTCCACCTCGATGTCGCGCAGCAGGACCATGTCGTCATAGCCCTGGACGTCCTCAAACGTCCGCGAGAGCTCCTTGGCCGGATCGGCGTCATAGCCGTCGAACCATTCGGCGTAGGCGTCGACCACCCGCTTTGGTGTGTCGCGCAGGCCCTCGCGATCAGGATCGTCCCCGGCCCACGCCAGCAGGGTGCGGACGGCCTTGAGAGCCTCCTCGCGGCTGGGACGTCCGGCGGGGGCGTTGTCGCCGACCAGAACCGGCTTGACGGGGATGACGCTCATTCTCGATCTCGACGCTGTTCGCTTGTGCAGCAGGACCGCTATATGGGACGGCGGGCCAATCCAGCAAGGATTCTGGGTCCGCAAGAAAACTGAAAGACGCCGCTTCCCAATGCCGCTGGTTATTCACGACACCCTGCACCGCGAAAAGCGCGTTTTCACGCCGCGCGACCCCGATCGTGTGACCCTCTATGTCTGCGGGCCGACGGTCTATGACTATGCGCATATCGGCAATGCGCGCCCGCCGGTGGTGTTTGACGTGCTGGTGCGGCTGCTGCGGCGTCAGTACGGCGCTGACCATGTGGTCTATGCCCGCAACGTCACCGACGTGGACGACAAGATCAATCAGAAGGCGGCCCGCGAGGGCACGGCGATCGGCGAGGTCACGGCCCGCTACGAGGCGGCCTATCTGGACGACATGAAGCGGTTAAACGTTTCGCCACCCGACATCGCCCCGCACGTCACCGACCACATGGACGCCATCGTCGCCCAGATCGGCGCGATCATGGACCAGGGCTGCGCCTACGCCGCCGAGGGCCATGTGCTGTTCGATGTCTCGTCCTATGAGACCTACGGGCGTCTCTCGGGCCGGAATCTGGACGACATGATCGCCGGCGCCCGCGTCGAGGTCGCGCCCTACAAGAAGAATCCGCACGACTTCGTGCTGTGGAAGCCCTCGAAGGCCGACGAGCCGTCCTGGCCGTCGCCCTGGGGCGAGGGGCGCCCGGGCTGGCATATCGAATGTTCGGCCATGATCGAGAAAACGCTGGGCCTGCCGATCGACGTCCACGGCGGCGGCATCGACCTGGTCTTTCCGCACCATGAGAACGAGATCGCCCAGGGCGTCTGCGCCCACGGCCACGCCCATGAGCCGGACGCCCATGCGGAGTACAGCCGCTACTGGATGCACAACGGCTTCCTGACCGTCGATGCGGAGAAGATGTCCAAGTCGATCGGCAATGTCCTGCTGCTGCATGATCTGGTGAAGGCCATGCCCGGAGAGGTGGTCCGCTGGGCCCTGCTGAGCGCCCACTACCGCCAGCCGCTGGACTGGAACCAGGGTCTGCTGGACCAGAGCCGCAAGGCGCTGGACCGTCTGTACGGAGCGCTGCATCGCGCCGCCGGGGTCGAGGCCAATGGCGACGAGCCGCCCGAGGACTTCCTCAAGGCCGTCGAGGACGACATCAACACGCCGGGAGCCATGGCGAGCCTGTTCGCCCTGTCCAGCGAGATCGAGCGCGCCATGACCGCGGGCGACCACGGCGTCGTGGCCCGCGCCAAGGGCGAACTGATCGCCGCCGGCGCCATCCTGGGCGTGCTTCAGGCGAATCCGGCGGAGTGGCTGGAGGGCGAGGTCTCCAGCGATCTCCGGACCGAGGTCGAAGGCCTGCTGGAACAGCGCGCCGCGGCCCGCGCGGCCAAGGACTGGCCGGAAGCGGACCGCATCCGCGACCGGCTGAATGCGCTGAACGTGGTCGTCATGGACGGGCCGCAGGGCGCGACCTGGCGGGTGAAGGCCTAGTCGCCGCCCGATGAGCCCGGACGTCAGGACGTCCCATCCGGGGCCGGGGCGGGGCCCGTCTAGACGAAGCTTGCGAGCTCGGTGAATTCGTTCCCGATGGGGTAGCCCGTAACCTTCGCGCCGGCGGTGTCGAGCCAGGCATGCGCCTTCAGACCGTTCTCGGCGGGAGCGACGCCGAAATGCAGGGCGCTGCGGATGCCGCGCCGGCGGAGCATCATCTTGGCCGCAACGCCCTGTTGCAGGCAGACGGCCCTGAACGGGACCCGTTCGGCCATGAACCGGACAGCCCAGCCTACGGCCCTGGCGGTCTCGTCGTCGCCGGGTGCGCCCGCGAACTGGCGGATCCGCTCGACCGAGACGGCGGGCTGGCAGACTTCGCCGAGGTGAGCGGCCACCTTGCGGAACGGGAAGACAACGAGGGTGAGCCGGGCCACGGCCAGGCATGTTGCCGCTTCCATGAGCAGGGCCTGTCTGGCTCCGCCCAGTCTGGAGAGCGACTTCAACTTCCTCAGGATCACTTGGGCCGCCTCACTCGAGGTCCTGCTGGACTCCGCCCGTTTAGCGCGGGAGCCGCGTAGCCGCCAGCACCTTGACCATGGTAGGTTCGCCGTCCCGAACACCCGCCGGCAGGATGCCTTGACCGCGACTTCACCTCCCTCCGACGGGTCCCCGCTCTGCACGTCCTGCGGCCTGTGCTGCGACGGGGCGCTGTTCAATCGCGCGGTTTCCAGGCCCGAGGAAATCGAGCGACTGGCCGCCTTCGGCATCGAGGCCATCACGGTCGGCGACAAGGTGCGCTTTCCCTTGCCGTGCCCCCAGCTGGATGGCGCATCCTGCACCATTTACGAGCACCGCTTCCACATCTGCCGCAGCTTCAAATGCAAGCTCCTGAACCGCTATCTGGACGGAGAGGTAGAGCTGGAAACGGCTCAGCAGACGGTTGCGACGGCGAAGAAGCAGATTGCAGCGGTGGCTGCACTGGACCCCGCTGCAGCGATCATGCGCGGGCGCATGCAGCTGCGTAAGACCGCTCAGGACTGGACCACGATCGAGGATCCCGAGGCGCGCCGCGCCCGGGGCACGCTGATGTTCAGCGTCACCGTGCTGGAACAGTATCTCGACAAGCATTTCCGTCGCCGGCCCGAGGCGAAGACCGCTGATCAGGCGGGAGAGGCGGAATAGCCGAAAAGCTCGAAGTCCCGGGCATAGGTTTCTCGCAGCATCTGGACCAGTTCGTCGTCCAGCTCTGTCTCGCCCGGTCTGCGGGTGACGTTGACGGCGGGCAGCGGCGCGCCACCGGCGCCGATCCGGTTGCAGACCGCATCGAAATCCGCCTGCAGCGTTTCGTAGCGGCCGACCAGGTCCACCATCAGCCGCCCATCGCCGTCACAGATGAACTCGTGCTGGGGCCGCACCAGGAAATGGCTCCGGGCCTCCAGCATCGCCTTCATCGTCCCCATGGGGTCGTCCCGCATCCGCCCTGTATCCTGGTAGTGGAACCATGCCGCGGAGATGAAGCGGTCGAACGGATCGCGGACGAAGGCGAATTTGAAGAACTGCTCCCACATGCCGGGCAGGAGGTAGGGCTTCACCTCCGAGCAGGTCAGGTGGCCGTGACGGATCGCCGCCAGCGCCTGCTGCGGAAAGGCCTTGCGTTCGAACAGGGCGCACTGCTCCCAGTCCGTGGGCGCCAGATGTTCGCGCAGGCGGGTCCGCACGGCATGGCCCGCCGTCTTGGGTATGGCGACGAACACGAAGCGGCGGCTGAAGGAGACGATCATCTAGAAATCGAGCATCTGCAGGGCCGTGCGGATGGGCCACAGGCGCACCCGGCCGTCCTCCCAGGGATCGTCCAGCCGGCGACGCAGGTCCTGCATGTCAACAAAGCCTGCCCGCGTCGGCGGATGCGGGCGCCGGTCCAGCATCCCCCCTATGGCGGACATGGCTGCGAGCAAGGCCGGGTTCAGCTCCTCGATCCGCTGGGGCTCGTCCTTGCTGGGGTTCCAGGCGATCTCCGCCGGCAGCAGGGTCGCCATGGCGTTGCGCATCAGCCAGCGATTCCAGCTCCCCCGCCGAAATTGTTCCGGGGGCAGGCCGTAGGCGAACTCCATGATCCGGCGGTCAAGCAGGGGATAGCGATACTCGATCCCGTGCCGGCGTCCATTGACGGCCCAGTCCTCGAGCCTCTGCGTGATGTGGCCGTCGTTAAGGAGGTCCATCTGGGCGCGGCGGATGCTCGTGGTGCGTATCGGCGGCGGGGCGGGCGGGCGCGTCCGGTGCAGGAAGGCGGGATTGATCAGGGAATTCTGCGGGCCGCGGGACGCGGGCAGGAGGGCGCTGAGCAGCGGCAGGAGGCCATGGGACAGGGCGAAGTGCGGCAATGACCGGCCATGGGCCCGACCTTGCCGCGCCAGTGCGCCGAGACGTCCCTGACGCAGAAGCTGCGGATAGTAGCCCCTGCCATTGAAGGACGCGGCTTCGTCGCCGCCCCAGCCCGACAGCATCACGCGCACACCCAGGCTGCCGGCCCGCCGCTGGATCGCATCCTCATGGAGCAGGTTGCCCACGTCGGGGCCCCGCGCCCAGTCGCGCTGGAACAGGGCGACCAGGTCTTCCGGCGTGGCCTGTGCGCTGAAGACCTCGATGCCCGTCTCACGGCCCACGGTGTCGATCCAGGCGCGCTCGCCCTCGAGCGGCGCCCCCTCATCCGCACGCGATTGCCAGCTGAAGCCGAAGGGGGGAGGGGCACCTCTCGCCCGCAGGGTCCGGGCCGCCGCGGCCGCGATGCCGGAACAGTCAAGGCCGCCGCTGACGTGGACGCCGATCCGTCCTTCGGACGCCAGCCGGTCGTCCACCGCCCGTCGGTGCAGGTCCAGGAAGGCATCCCGATAGGCGTCGTCGTCCTTGAGCCGCACCTCGGGGACCGCCTCGGGCGACCAGTAGCGGCGGATGCGGGCGTTGCCCGCCGTGAGGGTCAGGCTGTGGCCCGGTGCGAGTCTGCGGACGTGCTTCAGGAAGGTGCGGTCCGCCGGCAGGCTCGCAAACACGGACAGGCCGTAGGCCACGGCGTCTTCGTCCAGCTCGGCGGAAATCCCTGTCCGGTCGAGCAGGGTCTCGATGTCGCCCGCGAAGGCGAACCGGGTCTCGTCCAGCACATAGAAGAACGGCCGCGCCCCGATGTGGTCCCGGGCGCAGAACACCGTCCCCTTGCGCTCGTCCCGGATGGCGAAGGCGTAATCGCCCAACAGGCGCCGCGGGCAGTCCTCTCCCCACCGCGCATAGGCGGCGAGGATCAACTGGCTGTCGGTCAGGGCTTCGGCAGCCGGAGCCGTGAGGTCCAGCGCGGCGGCCAGACTACTACGGCCATCAAGCCGCGCATCGGCGTAGATCGAAAGAGTCGACCCTGCGTCCAGCCAACGGATGTCCGTCCCGAACGGCTCCGACCCGCCCGGGTGCGGCTGACGCTGAAACCCCAGGAACGGGTGTCCCTGGAATACGTCTTTCGGCGGGGAAGCGGCCCGCGTCCCCGTCAAGGTCTAGGAGGCTTTGTAGACACCGAGTTCAACGACGTCCGAGGTGAGCCCGCCCGCGGTGCGGTCCACCGGAACGATGGTGACGATCTTCGGCGCTTCCCAGACACGGCGCTCTGCCGGCTGCTCTGACCCGGAGTTGTTGTCTGCGTAACCCATGTGTCGCTCCCCAACACAGATGATCCGCCACAGGGACGGACGAATCCTCGAACAATTGGATAACAGCTATTACTGACCCGTCAACGCGCGACACGCCGCGCGGGAAGGCGCCGCCCCGATCGCACGTCTCCCGGCGAGGAAGGGGTCGTCACTTCGCTCAAAGACCAGAAGACTTTGTAAGAGCCGAGCTCAACGCCATTGGGGAAGCCGCCGCCCTCGGTGAGGCCCACCGGTATGACCGTCAAGGTCTCCGGCGCGTCCCGGACACGGCGCTGTGCCGGCGGCTCTGAAACGGGGTTGTTGGCGTCGTTGCTCGTGTGTCTCTCCCGAATACGGACCCCACCAGCGGAGCGGACCGATAATCCGGAATTTTGACAGGCTGCGAGTCCGGGTCGGTCAACGCACGACGCGCCGCACGACGCCCAGTCCGAGCAGGTCGCTCAGGAAGGCGGCGGTCTGGGTGCGGCAATCCCCGGCGGATACGTCGAACTCGGCGAGGAGGGTCTCGCAGATGGCCGTCATGGACATCGGCGTCTCCAGAAGCGTCCAGATGCGGCTGCCGGCGGGGTTCAGATTATAGTATTCGCCGGTCTCGATATTCATCATCGCGATGGCGTCATCCAGGTCGGCGTGCAGGACGGCGTCCGTGCGCTCGAAAATCTCGTGGTCCGCGAAGTCCATGGCCCTGCCCCCTCAACGACAGGGCGGCTAATATGGGCCGCGATCTCGCGAGTCCATCCTCAAGCCGGGTCCAGATAGCCCAGACGGGCCATCACCTGGCCATGGTCGCGGACAATCCGGTCTGCCTGTTCCGGGGTCAGGACGCGCCGCCCGTCGCCCACCACGCCCTTGCGGAAGAAGCTGCCCGAAAGCTGGGTTCTTTCACGAAATCCGGCGACCCCTTCCTGGGCCTTGAGCACTTCGAACCGCGTCGCGGCGATGGCGGCATCCAGCCGTGCGTTGTCCACTTCGAGGCCCGCAAAGCGCAGGATCTCCGTGAAGGCGGCGCGCGGCGCAGCGCTCAGGGTTTCGTAGGTCACCAGATGAACCGGAGTCACCGTCTGGTCGAGCCAGCCGGTCACATGGGCGCTCCAGCTGGACATGACCTGGGGCAGGGCCGAACTGATCCGTCCCAGCCACTGGTCCAGGGCGGCGGTGGGATCCGCCATCCGGTCGATGATGCGGTCGATCCCGCGCGCTTCGTGGTGCGCGTAGGACACCGCCACGTCGAGGGGGTTGCGGGCGACATAGATGACGCCCTGGCTTGCCTCGGCCGGAAACAGCGGCTCACCCGTGGCGGCCCCATGGAAGGCGTCATGGACCTTGACGAAGAAGGGCGGCCTGGTCGTTTCCGCAAACCGGATGTGGAAGTCCGGACGAGCGCGCTCGAGTTCCGCCGGCGTCATCTCGGACGACGATACGCCCATGTGGTCGTCGAACAGATGGCGGCTGTGGATCAGGCTGGCCCCGTCGAGGGCGTTGATGTCAGCCGTTGTCGCCCGATAGGCGGTCAGGAAGGCGCGCACCCAGGTGTTGCCCGACTTTGGGTAGGACGCCAGCCAGGTAATGGCCATCGCCTCCTAGGCCCCCAGGTCCGTCGTCCAGGCGCGGTTGCTCTGGACCAGCCCGAGGACCCGGTCGGCCAAGGCATCCACTCCGCCACCCTCCGAGGGCCGCCTCAACCGGATCATTTCAACCTGCCGTGCCAGGGCGGTGGCGGCCTGGAAGTGGAAGTCGTTGAGTCCATGACCGCGCATGAACCGCTTGCGGAATGTATGGCTGATGATCCAGCTCGCCCGGTCCTGCGCCGGCAGCGGGGTCACGGAGATGTCCGGACGGTTGTGGACCTCCAGTCCGATGACGGCTCGGATCGGCTGGGGCTCGGCGCAGAAGTTTTCGATCCGCAGATAGGCCTTGTCCAGGCCGGGGCGAACCGGCCGACTGTTGTCGTCCTGCCGGCCGAGGGCGGTGACGGAGTCGGGCCACAGACGCACGCCGGGAAAGGCGGAAAGGGCCATCGCCCGACCGGCTGGATCAAACACGATGCCTGTGACGTCGTCCGCCATCTGGGCCAGGCCCCTCGCCTGCAGGGCTCCGGCCAGGGTGGATTTGCCCGTGCCTGATGTCGCGGCGATCAGGATCGCCCCGAACTCCGTCTGCAGGGCGCTGGCATGGAGCGGCAGGATGCGCCGCTGTTGCAGAAGCGCGGCGAGGGCGGACCCGAGCAGATAGGCGACAAGGTCGTCATGGGCGACGCCGGGAGCCGGCTCCACCGCGATCGATCGCCCGTCCGTCACCAGAAACCGGCCGATGTCGGCGATGGCGATCAGGAACCGGCCCGGCAGCGCCTGCCAGTTCGCGAACCGAATCACCTCGCCCTCCAGGGCGGCCGGCGTCTCGCCGACGGTGATGGTCACATCCGCCGCCCCGTCGCCCGGCGCCAGATAGTCCAGCTCCAGCTCGGAGGCGATGACGAGTCCATAGGCGGTGTAGAGGCGCGAGGGCGCGGTCATTCTGCGCCCACGCCAAGACCCGCGCCTTCAAACACTTCGAAGATGAAGTGGATGCGGTCCTCCAGCCCATGGTTCATCGCCCCGTGCCGGCCGATGTTGTTCACCTCATACGCCTGGCCCGCCTCGAGGTGGCAAGTGTCCTCGCCGGTCAGGAAGAGGGCGCCCGGATTGGTGATCAGCGGCACATGGATCTTGTGGGTCAGGATATGGGAGCCTGCCCCGTCCACATGCGGATCGATGATCGCGCCCGCCTCCAGGCGCGCCAGCATGGCCTTCGGATAGACCGGCCGCTCGAACCCGTAGGGCCGCACGACGGCCTCCATGACCGGCTCCAGCAGTCCCCGCCACACAGGCCAAGCGTGGGTCGAATAGAAGTCGCAGGGGTTCAGGTTGTTCGGGATGAAGCGAAAGATCACGTGCCGGGTGTGGTGGAACATCTCGAAGGTGTTTTCCTTCAGGGCGTCTTCCCCGGCCCATGCGCGGTCGGACAGCCGGCGCACCTGCGCGACCAGCGCCGTTGCGTCGACCGGACCCAGCGACCGGACGCCCGCTGGTTTCCTGATCCTGGAAATAGGCATCCGCCCCGCCTCTTGCATGTCACGGCGCGCTATCACCATCCCATGTCGCTGTCACGCCATAGCTATGCCGGGCCGCCCGGGCCGGCGACGACCGGTCCGGTCTGGCAAATGCTGCAGGGTCCCGGGCGAGATCGGCGCAAGCCGTTGAGGGGGCAGGGCCGGGCGCTTCAGCCCTAGGTGATGCGCTTGGCCGAGACCGGGTCGCTGGCGGGGAAGGTTTCTTCCAGGCCTTCGTCCAGCAGGGCCTCCTGCCGGTCTTCGGACTCGCGGGCGGCCTCGCGCAGTTGATCCGGCTTGCCGGTTTCGCGGGCAGCCTTTTTGGCGTGCGGGGTGTCCGGATCGCAGTCGTCACGCGGGGACGGCGGGGTGTGATCGGTGTGAGCAGTCATGTCGCCCTCCTTATTTCGCGGGGTGGTCGTCATCGCCGTCGGGGCCGTAGCCCAGGCCGGCGATGTCATCGTCTGACAGGGTTTTGGCTTCCCAGTGGGCCGCGCTGGCCTGGGCGCCGCGGGCGTTGCGCATGAGGCCGGAGTAGACCAGCTCGACCTCGTCCGGGCCGCGCCCGCCGGCGCTTTCGCCGTCGATCTCGGTCAGGCGCTCGCCTTCCACGCCCAGCAGGGCGTCGGCCTCGGCTTCGATGCCGGATGCGCCCTGAACCTCGTCCAGATCGTCCTGGGCGTCCTCGTCGAACGGTTCCTCGTCCGCATCGCCGGCCAGCTGGGTCACGTCCAGCACGAGCTCCGCCTCATCCAGCAGAATGTCGCCGTCGCCCTCATCGTCGATGTGGGTTTCGTCGTAGACCTCCGACTGGGCCTGGTCGTCTGAATAGCCGTCGATCTCGGGCATGCCGCCGCCTCCTGATGGGAGGTCAACGTCCGGCGCTTGTCCGATGTTCCCCGGGGAGGTCGGTTCGGATGCTCACAAGAGATGGTTAACCACGCTTGTTTAGTGTGCGTTGGTCCCGGCTTCCTATCGTCGTCGGGAGCCTGTCAGGAGACGCCCTCTCAAATGCCGCTCAAGCTTTCGCTGAAGCCCGGCGAGAAATTCGTCCTCAACGGCGCCGTCGTCCAGAACGGCGACCGCCGCGGCGTGCTGATCCTGCAGAACAAGGCGTCGGTGCTGCGCGAGAAGGACATTCTCCAGCCCGAGGACGCCAACACCCCGGCCAAGCGCGTCTATTTCCCGGTCATGATGATGTACTTGGACGAGACGGCGGCGGCCAAGGTCTATGATGAGTTCGCCCTGCGCCTGAGCGAGTTCATGGGGGCGTCCCGCAATCCCGAAATTCTGGCCGCATGCGTGGCGGCGTCCCGCCATGTGATGGCGCGCGAATACTACAAGGCGCTGATGGCGGCGCGTAAACTCGTTGAGTATGAGGAAGGTCTGACGAATGTCGCTGCAGGCGTACAAGACCGCAGCCACACGGGCTGAGACTCCGCGTGAGATGGAGTATCGGCTGTTCGGGCAGGTCACCCGGGCGCTGATGCATGCCGCCACGTTGGATCCGTCGGACATCGCCGCGCGGATCGACGCCCTGGACTGGAACCGCCGGCTGTGGACGGCCCTGGCCACGGACTGCGCCGACCCCGACAACGCCATGGCGCCCGGGCTGAAGGCCCAGATCATCTCGATCAGCCTGTTCGTCGGCCGTCACTCGTCCGCGATCATGCGCGGCGATGACGATTTTGAATCCCTGATCGACATCAACCGGATGGTCATGCAGGGCCTCGCCGGACCGGGATCGGGCGCGCAACAGGCCGCCTGAGCCGCCCGGGAGCGGCCCTGACGATCTTCAGCCGCCGAACAGGCCGGTCAGCCACGCCCAGGCGTCGGGCAGCAGGCCGTTGAGCCAGGACCAGAAGGGCAGCAGATAGGGCGACACCCACGTCCAGGCGAGCCAGACCACCAGCGCCGCGACGCCGATCAGGCCGATGGCGCACCAGCCGATGAGGATGGCCAGCCCGTCCCTTTGCAGCAGCCCGAAGCCGAAGGTCGAGATGATCAGGGCCGGGATGAGGTTCCCGCCCCAGATCGGCAGGACCAGAATGAAGGCCAGCAACAGTGTGGCGACGCCGATGAGCACCTCCGAAACCTCGCTGGTCATCACCTCGAGGCGGGGCTTCGACAGCCGCTCCATCTTGCGGAGTCTCGGCAGGACCCTGGCGACCCCGGCCCGATAGGTCTCGCGATCGATCCAGCGTTTCAGGGCCCAGCGCGGCAACCACAGCTGGTCACGGCGGACAGCGAGTTGAAGACCCATCAGGAGGAGCGGCGCGCCGAGGACGGTGGTGGTTCCCGGAATGATGCCGATCGCGACGCTCAGCAGGCCGAAGAACAGCATGAGAGCGCCAAAGCCGCGTTCCCCGAAGGCGTTGACCAGCTCGCCGAGGTACAGCTTCGGGTCGTCGCTGACGCCGATGTCCTCGATCACCTGCGAGAAGGGCCGGCTGTCGCTCTGATAGTCGTAGTCAGGCATCGGCGACGGGGCGTCCGGACGGGGGTGTCTTGATCTAGGCGCGAGGATAGGCGGGCGCCACTTAACAATCGTCAATCCCGAACTCAGACCAGCCTCTGGACCGCCTCCAGTCCGTGCTCGAACCCGGCCACGATCAGTTTCCAGGCGAGGAAGAGGATGGCGATGGTCGCCGCGGTCGTCAGCCATCCCAGCAGCACCGCGAGCCCGTCCCGCTGCATCACGCCCAGGGAGAAGAAGCCGATGGCGACCGCCGGGACCAGATTGCCGCCGAAGATGGGCAGCACCAGCACGGCTGACAGGAACAGGCAGGCCAGGCCGATCAGGCCCTGACCGAAGCCGCCGGTCAGGAAATACAGGCGAGGGCGCGCCACCTTCTCGGTCCAGCGCAGCGGGCGCATGAACCGTCGGCTCAGCCTGCGGAAGGTATCCCGGCTCACCGAGACCCGTTCGGCCCAGTGCGGAATCCACAGACGGTCGCGCCCCAGGGCCAGTTCGAGCGACAACAACAGCAGCGGCGCCCCGGTCAGGGTCGTGCCTCCGGGCGGCCAGGGCAGCATGTTGATGAGGGCGAAGAAGAACATCACCGGTCCGAAAGCCCGGTCCCCGAACGCCTCTACGACCTCGCCGAGGCACAGCTTCGCTCCCGACCGCGACGACAGCAGGGTCAGCACGTCCGAAAACGCGCGGGGCCGGCCCGTCGAGGTCTCGATCAGGGTCATGCAAGGACGCTAGGCTCGGTGGCAGCCGGCGTCACGCTTGCTCGCGTGGGCCGGGTGTCCGGCATCAGCTGCCCAGCAACTCCCGCCCGATCAGGAAGCGCCGGATCTCGTTCGTGCCCGCACCGATGTCGTAGAGTTTGGCGTCGCGGACCAGCCGCTCGACCGGCCACTCCTTCGTATAGCCGGCCCCGCCGAGGGCCTGGACGGCCTCGAGGCTGACCTTCACGGCGTTTTCCGACGCCAGCAGGATTGCGCCGGCGGCGTCGTAGCGGGTGGTCTTGCCCTGGTCGCAGGCGCGGGCGACGGCATAGACATAGGCGCGGGCGCTGTTGAGGGCGACGTACATGTCGGCGACCTTGGCCTGCATCAGCTGGAAGCTGCCGATCGCCTTGCCGAACTGCTTGCGCTCGCGGACGTAGGGCAGAACCACGTCCAGCGCCGCCTGCATGATGCCCAGCGGGCCCGCCGACAGCACGGCGCGCTCATAGTCGAGGCCGCTCATCAGCACGCCGGCGCCGCCGCCGACCGGGCCCATGACGTTCTCTTCCGGGACCTCGCAGTCCTCGAACACCAATTCGGCGGTGTCCGAGCCGCGCATGCCCATCTTGTCCAGCTTCTTCGAGACGCTGAACCCCTTCATGCCCTTCTCGATCAGGAAGGCCGTGACGCCGCCGTTGCCTTCGCCGGTGCGGGCATAGACGACGAGCGTCTCGGCGTGCGGCGCGTTGGTGATCCAGAATTTCGTGCCGTTCAGCACGTAGCGGTCGCCTTCCTTGCGGGCCTGGGTGCGCATCGACATCACGTCGGAGCCCGAGCCGGCCTCGGACATGGCCAGCGAGCCGACGTGCTCGCCCGAGATCAGCTTGGGCAGGTATTTCTGCTTCTGCGCCTCGGTGCCCCATCGACGGATCTGGTTGACGCACAGGTTGGAGTGGGCGCCGTAGGCCAGGCCGATCGAGGCCGAGGCCCGGGAGACCTCCTCCATCGCCACGACGTGTTCGAGGTAGCCCAGGCCAAGGCCGCCGTATGCTTCCTCGACGGTGATGCCGTGCAGGCCCAGCTCGCCCATCTCGGGCCAGAGCTCGCGCTTGAAGGCGTTGGTCTCGTCGATCTCGGCGGCCAGGGGCGCCAGACGGTCGGTCGCCCAGCGGGCGGTGGTCTCGCGGATCATGTCGGCGTTTTCGCCGAGGCCGAATTCCATGGATTGGGGGGCGTTGGGAATGCTCATGACGGCGGGGTTAGCACCACCCGCCCTCGCCGGAAAGTCAGTCCGGCTTGCCCCAGCGCACATAGAGGTTCCACGAGGAGACGCCGACGCAGATCACGCCGATCAGGGCCAGGGCCCAGGCGATGACGGTGGTCTCGCCCATGGGCGACGGCTGTTCGACGGCCAGGCGGAAGGCGGCGGCCGAGGCGCCGCAGGCGGCCAGGCCCACGCCCCCCATGATCAGGAAGGCGCCGGTCTCGCTCCAGTCGAAGCGGCGCGGTCCGGCCGGTTCGACCTCGTGACGAAGGACCGACAGGGTGGGTTCGTCATCGAACAGGACGGTTTCCTCGTCGGCGGGCGCGGATGCGCGCTGATCGGAGGGCCAGACGGGACGTTCGACCTCGACGAAATCGGCCTCGGTCGCCGGGGTGAGGACCAGCTCCGCATCCATGGCGGGGAAGGGCGAGGCGATCGGCGCGGCGGACACCAGGGGCGTGACGGGCACGGGGGCCGCCACCGGTTCGATAACCGGCTCCGGCTCGACCGCAGGTGCAGGCTCGGGCTCGGGCTCCGCCGTCCGTACCGGTTCCGGGGCCGGAGCGGCCTCAGCCACAGGCTCAGGCCGGGGCGGCGCAGGTTGGGACTCGAAGGTGAAAACCGGTTGGACCACCGGCGCCTCAGCGGGCGCAGCCGTGGCGAAGCCCGGGAGGGGGCCGATGATCGCCGCGGCGTAGGGCGAATAGCGGTCGAGGTTGACCCGGGTGACCGCATCCGCCGGCTGGAAGGCCGGGGCGTCGTAGGCGGGCGTCTCGGGAGCCGGGGCGGGTTCAGGATCCGAATCCGGCGCAGGCGGCAGGGCGGCTTCCGGCGCAGCCGGGGCCTCGCCGAGCAGGGTGGCGAGGGCGGCGGCGCGGGCGTCGGGCGCGGCGGCCTCGGGTCCGGGGGCCTCGGGCGCGGGCGCCGGTTCAGCCGGCGTCTCCACCGGCGGCGGCGGCAGGGGGGCGGCGAGCAGCTCGGCCAGGGTGACGGCGGAGGCCGGGTCGGCGACGAACAGGGCGCGCTCGGCGGCGCGGCGGCGCAGCCGCGCGTCGGCGGTAGCGTCTTCAGGCCAGCCGATCAGGGCGTCCGCCGCCTGGCCGGCATGGCCCTCGTTCAGCCTTTGCAGGACATCGGAGGCGAGGAAACGGTCGACGCCGACGGAGACGGCGAAGCTGGCGAGCGCATCGAACTGGTGCTGGTTCAGCGGGCTCTGAACCTGCTCGTTCAGCGCCTTCACAACCGGCATCAGGTCGTACTGCAGCAGCAGTTCAGCGTCAGCCTCGGCGACGCTCAGGCCTTCGCGGGCCGAGGCGGTGTGGCCGTAGCCGATGACCCAGCGGCCGTCCACGTCCTGGACGGCGCGCGGAGGGAACCCCTCAAAGCTCTTGATGAGGACCATCCCCTCGCGGGAGACCTTCAGACGGGGCGTGGGCGTTTCGGACACGGATTGACCCAAATCGAGACGGGCGCGCTCGCCCGATCAGAGAGCCAGCAAGGGACGCGCCGTTCTACAGCAGGACGATGGTGGCGAGGCCGAGGAAGATCAAAAAACCGAAGAAGTCCGTCGTCGCCGTCACGAATACGGCCGATGACACGGCCGGGTCGAACTTCAGCCGCGACAGGGTCAGGGGGGTGAGGACCCCGACGGTGGCCGCCACCAGCAGGTTCAGCACCATGGCCATGCCGATCACGGCGCCGATGCGCCAGTCCTGGAACCAGAGGCCCGCCGCCGTCCCGATCAGGGGGGCCAGCACCAGACCATTGGCCAGGCCGACGGCCAGTTCGCGACGGAAGGTGCGGGCGGCGTTGGAACTGTTCAGTTCGCGCGTGGCCAGGGCGCGCACGGTCACGGTCAGGGCCTGGGTGCCGGCGTTGCCGCCGATGGCCGAGACGATGGGCAGCAGGATCACCAGCGCCACGATCTGGGCGATGGTGACCTCGAACCACGAGATGACGATCGAGCCGAGCACCGCCGTGCCGAGGTTGATGGCCAGCCAGGGCACGCGGCCACGCACGATCTCGGACACGGACGAGCCGCGGTCCTCATCCGAGACGCCGGCGAGGCGCAGGATGTCCTCGCGGTTCTCTTCCTGGATGATGTTGACGATGTCATCGACCGTGATCTGGCCGACCAGCCGCCCCGCCGCATCGACGACGGGGGCCGAGATCAGGTGATACTTCTCGAAGATGTAGGCGACTTCTTCCTGGTCCTGGTCGACGGCGATCGCATTGATCGGCTCCATGATGTCGACAAGGGCGATCGAGCGGGCGGCGCGCAGCAGGCCGCTGACGGGAAGGCCGCCGACGGGCTTGTTCAGCGGGTCGACAATATAGATGTCGAAGAACAGCTCGGGCAGGTCTTCGCCCTGCTTGCGGATGTGGTCGATGGTGTCGCCAACGTTCCAGAACGACGGCGCGGCCATGACCTCGCGCTGCATCAGGCGGCCGGCGGAATCCTCGTCATAACGCAGCGAGTTCTCGATCGCGGCGCGGTCGACCTCGGGCATGGCCGCCAGCACCTTCTCGCGCTGGTCATCCTCGAGGTCCTCGACCACGGCGGCGGCGTCGTCGGAGTCCAGCTCCTGCAGCGCCTCGGCCAGGGTCAGGTGCGGGACGCGCTCGAGCACCTCCTCGCGGATATTGTCGTCCAGCTCCGGCAGGGTCTCGGCCAACAGGTCAGGCGGCATCCAGAGGACGACGACCGCGCGATGCTCGGCGGTCAGGAAGCCCATCAGATCGGCGACGTCAGCCGGGTGCAGGTCTTCCAGCAGCGAACGCAGCTTCAGCCCGTCGCCGGAGTCGGAGGCGTCGACGACCTTTTCGACGAAATTCGCGGTGAGGACATAGTCCTCATCCAGCGCCACGTGCTCGATTTCTGTCTGGGAAGCGACGGGCAGGGGGGCGTCTGCGATCTTGCTCACGCTTGGCCCCCCTGTTTTCAGATCAGCTGTTCGCCGATGTTTCGCCCTGTCAAATCAGATGGTGCGGTCGAGAAGACTCGAACTTCCACTCCGGTTAGGGAACAGCGACCTCAACGCTGCGCGTCTACCAATTCCGCCACGACCGCTCGCATCGGAGGGGGGCTGATAGCGGAGGTCGGCGTGGAAGGGAAGGGGCTGAATAGGGGTGGTTGGTGATTGGTGATTGGTGGTTGCCGGTTCTTCGCTTGAGCCCGCGTCATGAGCCTCGACGCGGGGCCACCAATCACCAATCACCAATCACCAATCACCAATCACCAACCACGCCTTCAGGCCGCTCCCGCCATGAAGTCGTACACATCCGCCGCCCGCGTCACCGTGATCGCGATGCGATCGTCGCGGATTTCGATCTCGCCGCGGGCGACCGGATGGTTGTTGGCGAGGATCCAGACCTCATCGGTTTCGGAGGCGTCGAGCGGGATCACCGCCCCGCGGCCCATCCGCAGCAGCTGACTCATCGGCAGGACAGAACGTCCCAGAACGACCGAAATTTCGATGTCGACGGCTTCGATCTGACTCACTGGGCACTCTGACGCTGACGCTGAGGAGACGGGTTTCTGGGCGATGTTGACTTGCATGGTGCTCCCGGCCCCCACATTGGAGGCGTCATGCTTTCCCAAGCCTTAAGCGAAACCCTGTCGAAGCTGGTCCGCGCCGATGGTCGCCCGGTCGAATGGGCGGTGTCGGGCGGGTACGTCGCCTACGAAGAGGCCGTCGCGGCCATGGAGGCCCGGGCGGCGGCCATCGCGGCGGGCGAGGGGGGCGAGCTGATCTGGCTGCTGGAGCATCCCCCGCTTTACACGGCGGGCGTCTCCTCGAAGGACGGCGACCTGCTGGACGCGGCGCGCTTCCCGGTTCACCGCAGCGGCCGGGGCGGGCAGTTCACCTATCATGGGCCCGGCCAGCGCGTGGCCTATGTGATGCTGGACCTCAACCAGCGCGGCAAGGACGTGCGAACCTTCGTGCGCGGGCTGGAGCAGTGGATCATCGGCGCGCTCGGTGAATTCGGCGTGCCGGCCGACGTGCGCGAGGGCCGGGTCGGCGTATGGGTCGAACGGAAAGGTCCCGGCTGGTCGCGCGAGGACAAGATCGCCGCCATCGGCGTCAAGGTCCGCAAATGGGTCAGCTTCCACGGCATCAGCCTGAACGTGGAGCCGGACCTGGACCATTTCGGCGGCATCGTGCCGTGCGGCATCGCGGAACACGGGGTGACCAGCCTGGTCGATCTGGGCGTGCCGGCGACGATGGATGAGGCGGATGAGGCGCTGAGGGTCAGTTTCGGAGGGGTATTCGGAGCGGTGGTCAGCGGCCCGGCGCCGGTCCAGGCCGTCGGTGGAGCCGCGGGGCGGCTCCACCTCGGACGGGCGCCCCTCTAGCTCAGGACGACGATCGCGACGCGGCGGTTCTGGGCGCGGCCCGCGGCCGTATCGTTGGAAGCCACCGGCGACTCTTCGCCGTAGGAGATGGTGGCCATCCGGTTCAGGGCGATGCTGTGGCGGCTCAGGTAGCGGCGGACCGCCTCCGCCCGGGCCTCGCCCAGCTGTTCGTTGAAGCCGGCGTCGCCGCTGGCGTCCGTATGGCCCTGAATTTCGAGGTAGACGTTGCGGTTCTCGCTGGTCAGGCGCTGGACCAGTTCCGCCAGGCGGGCCTCGGCCTCCGGCGAGAGCTCGTCGCGGTTGACCGGGAATTTCACCGAGTCATCCGAGAGCACGACTTCATAGAGGAATTTGCCCTCGGCCAGCTTGTGGGCGGCGTTGGCGCGCGCCAGGGCTTCGCCGGCGGTGCCCGCGACTTCGGTGACGCGGGTATCCACGCCGGAAACGCGTTCGTCGACCACGGCGAGGTTTTCGCGCACGAATTTGTGGCTGGCGCAGCCGCCCGCCGTCAGGCCGGCGATGAGGACGACGCCGGTCACGGCCGCCATTCTGGAAGTTATTCTGGTCAAGGGATGAGCCTTTGTTCAGTCGGGGCGCTACTCCCGGGGGCATGCGCAGGTCGTCAGGTACCGTAGCCGTGATGGCGACGTGATGACGCACACGGGGCGATAAGGTGTCAGCTTGACCATAAGCCGTCACAGAGCTGCATAACGTCTGACGGGTTTCGTCAAACGACGTTTTGGTTCCGCACGTCATCTCAAGTGTACATGACGTACGCTGAATTCATCGCCACGATCCTGACGTGGAGCGATGGTGATCTGGGGCTGCCGATGATCCGCATCGGCGACCGGACCGTTCATGACCATACCGAACCGCAAGACCGAGGCCGACGCCTACCCCGCGATACGGGGGGCGACCCGCCATCCCCATCCGGCGTCACGCTCGAAGCGGCGGACCTGGTTGATGGCGGGCGCGATCAGCATGGCGGCGCACCTTGCGGTCCTGTTGCCGGTGCTGTTCGCCCAGCGGGCGCCGCCGCCGGTCTGGCCGATACAGGACCCCCCGCCGCCCGTAATGGTCACCCTGGTCAGACCGCCCCCGCCGCGTGCCGAACCGGCCCCGGGCCCGGCCGCCGATCCCCGGCCGCCGGCCGGCCCGCAGGCTCCGACGCCCGCCGCCCCGCCGGCGAAGGCCCGCCCGACCCCGCCCGCGCCGACGCCCCGACCCAGCCGCGCGCCAGTCCCGCCGCCGCCGGATGTCGAAACCATCGCCGCCCGCGCCCCGGCTCCCCCGGCGCCGATGGCGACGCTCAGCGACGCCCAGCTGGCAGGGGCGACCGTCGCGGGCCCCGGCGGGGCCGCTGGCGGCCGGGGCGGGAGCGGCGGAGCGGGCGGGGCCGGGGGTGGCGGCGCCGGCGGCGGGGGCTGCGACATGGTCCGATGGCTTCAGGACGCCCTGCGCGACGACCCCGAGGTCCGCGCCGCCGTGACCCGCGCCCAGGGCGAGGTTGGTCCCGGCAAGGCCCTGCTGGTCTGGAACGGCGAATGGATCCGCAATCCGGGCGAGGCCGGCGAGGGTCTGGCCGGGGTGCGTCAGGCCATCGCCATGGAAGTCGCCTTCGCGCCCCAGGCCTGCCGCGCCCAATCCATGCGCGGTCTGGTGCTGATCCGTTTCAGCGACGCGGCCGGCGGGCCGAGGCTGGTTCTCGGCAAGGGGGCGTGGCGCTGGGGGGATATGCTGCGAGGGCGGTAGGGGCGCTTTCAGCGATTGCTCAGGTTTCGCTCATGCCGCTCACCCGTCCGGCGGTCAGGGTGCGGGCTCCGCTGACCGGGACGCCCCCATGCCGCCTGCCTTGCACGCCTATGCCGGATGCTACGCTGGAGAGTCGGCCGCGTCCGCCGAGGTCATGGCCGGTGACGGGGGCGTGGCGGTGCGGTTCGGGCGAGGGTCGCTGGCCCGGCTTGAACTGACGGCGGCCTCGCCGGACGTCTTCCGGCAGGGTGCGATGATCGCGCGGTTCCACCGGAACGCGGCGGGGGAGGTGACGGGCTTCAGCTACAGCGACCCGCTTTTGCGCGGTCTGCGGTTCGCCCGGCGGGCGGCTGTCCCCTGAGCCGGCGACCAGCCGGTCAGGCCGTTTCGCCGGGCTCGCCGAATGCCGGCTGTTGCGCGGCCTTGGGCGACGGCCCGAAGCGGTTCGGGCCGGGCGTGCCGTCCTGGAAGCCCAGGGTGATCAGGAGGTAGAGCGAGGCTGCAAGGTTCAGCGCGCCCGCCAGCAGGAGCGGCCACGCCCAGATCGCCCCCTGGTCCCCGAGGCTGCCCAGCGACGCAAAGCCATCGTCGGGCAGAAAGCTCGCGACCGTCGTGGCGAGCACCAGCAGGATCACCAGCCGCGCGCTCCTGTCCCGGTCATGGGCGCGTTTGGCCGCCAGTGCGCAATGGATGAACAGCAGGGGCGCATGAATGGCGATTCCGGTCAGAAGCTCGTTGAGGGGATCGCCGAACTTCGGGCCGGGCAGAAAGCCGACGCTCGCCGGGAGCGCCATGTAGAGCACAGTGACGATCAGCACATAGATGACCGAAACCGCGATCGTCAGCAGCCACCAGTCGAGACGTCTCAACCGACCGTCGAAGCCGAACAGCTTGTCTTTCAGGTTCATGCCGCTCTCCCGTGAAGCCGGAAGCAAAGCAGACCTATTCGAACTCCACCAGCACGTCGTCCGCGGCCACCGGATCGCCCGCCGCGGCGCTGACGGCCTTAACGACCCCGTCGCGTTCGGCCTTGAGGATGTTCTGCATCTTCATCGCCTCGATGATGGCGACGGTCTCGCCGGTCTTGACCTCCTGGCCGACGGTCACCGGGATGGAGACGACGAGGCCGGGCATGGGGGACTGGATCAGTTTCGAGGTGTCGGCCGCGACCTTCTCCGGCAGGCGGGCGTAGAGGGCGGCGACGGCGGGGCTGAGCACGCGGACCCGCGCGCGAGCGGCGCGGGTGCGGATGCTGAAGCCGTCGGCGACGCGGGCGACCTCGGCAGTGAAGGGGACGCCGTCCAGCACGGCGCGGAACTGGGCCAGGCCCGGGCGCCATTCGATGTCGCTGAGTTGCAGGGCGCGGTCTTCGCCGGCGAGGTCGAGGGTCAGGGCCTCGTCATCGTCATAGGAGAGGGAGACGCCGTGGGCCTCCCGGTCAATCAGGACGATCCAGTCGGTGCGGCCGGACGGGTCGCCGGAGGCCTCGGCGGCGATCTCGTTCATGGCCGCGGCCGAGGCGATCAGGATGTCGGTCTGGCGGCGGTCGGGCAGCAGGCCGTGGAAGCCGTCCGGGAACTCGTCCTTGATATAGCTGGTCGAGATGTTGCCCGAGCGGAAGCGCGGCTGGTCCATGACGGCGGCGAGGAAGGGGATGTTGTGGCCGACGCCCTGGATGTGGGTGTCCTCCAGCGCCCGGGCCATGCCGTCAACGGCGGCGTCGCGGGTCTGGCCCCAGGCGCACAGCTTGGCGATCATGGGGTCGTAGAACATGGAGATCTCGTCGCCCTCGCGGACGCCGGAATCATTGCGGACCGTATAGTCCCCCTGGTCGCCTTCGTCGGGCTGTTCGTAGCGGACGAGGCGGCCGATCGAGGGCAGGAAGCCGCGATAGGGGTCCTCGGCGTAGATGCGGCTCTCGATGGCCCAGCCGTTGATTGCGAGGTCCTTCTGTTCGAAGGCGAGCTTTTCGCCCCAGGCCGAGCGGATCATCTGCTCGACCAGATCGACGCCTGTGATCAGTTCGGTGACCGGATGTTCGACCTGAAGTCTCGTGTTCATCTCAAGGAAGAAGAACGACTTGTCCTGCCCGGCGACGAACTCGACGGTGCCGGCGCTGTCGTAGTTCACGGCCCTTGCCAGGGCGACGGCCTGGGCGCCCATGGCGTCACGGGTGGCCGGGTCCAGCAGCGGGGAGGGGGCCTCCTCGATGACCTTCTGGTTCCGTCGCTGGATCGAGCATTCGCGCTCGAACAGGTGGACGACATTGCCGTGCTTGTCGCCCATCACCTGGATCTCGATGTGGCGCGGGTCGATGATGAATTTCTCGAGGAAGACTCGGTCGTCGCCGAAGGCGTTGAGCGCCTCGGCCTTCACGGCGGCGAAGCCCTCGGCCATGTCGGAATCGGAGTGGGCGACGCGGATGCCCTTGCCGCCGCCTCCGGCCGAGGCCTTGATCATGATCGGATAGCCGATCTCATTGGCGATGCGGACGGCCTCTTCGGTCGTCTCGATCAGGCCCATATGGCCAGGAACGGTGGAGACGCCGGCGGCCGCGGCCAGCTTCTTGGAGCTGATCTTGTCGCCCATGGCGTCGATCGCCTCGGGATTCGGGCCGATGAAGGCGATGCCCTCGTCGCGCAGGCGGCGGGCGAAACCGGCGTTCTCACTCAGGAAGCCGAAGCCCGGGTGGACCGCTTCCGCGCCGGTCCGGCGCACGGCCTCTACGATCCTGTCCGCCAGCAGATAGGACTGGGCCGCGGGGGCCGGGCCGATCAGGACGGTCTCGTCGGCCATTTCGACCGCCAGCGAGCCGGCGTCGGCCTCGGAATAGACCTGCACCGTGGCGATGCCCATGCGACGGCAGGTCTTGATGATGCGGACGGCGATTTCGCCGCGGTTGGCGATCAGGATTTTGGAGAACATGTGTCTTTGAATCTGAAGCGAACGTGATCGCAGCGGGGAGTGATCGCCCCGATTAGGCCGCGATCCCACGTGAGTAAACCGAGGGGGCGTTCACCTGAGCCGGGTATGGGCTTGGCAAGGGCGGTTCCGATGGGGTTTAACCCGTTCCAGTTCCGTTCATCTCCGCTCTTTCAATCTTGATCCGTCCCTGTCCCGCTTACTGGCCTGGAGCCTGACCTGATGTCCCGACCGCTAACCTTTGTCGCCGCCGCCGCCCTGTCGCTCGTTGTCAGCGCCGGCGCCGCCTACGCCCAGGACTTCCGGGCCCTGGCGCGGCAGGATCTTCAAAGGTCGCACGACGAGCTGGCCGCCAACCATCCGGCTCCTGCGGTCCAGGGCGCGGCCAGCCAGGGCTTCCGCGCCTGGCTGGACAGCGGCCTGCAGGAATCGCTGGCCCTGTCCTCGCGGGTGAACAGCGGCGACAGTCACGCCTATCTGCTGCGCTACTACGCGGGCGGCTTCCGCGATTCGAACATCCGGGTCAGCCCGACCTTTGAAGGCATGGGCCCCTATTTCGGCACCAGCTGGCCCGGCTTCGCCACCGGCTGGCGTGATGGCCGCTATGTCGTGACCTATGTGAAGGCGGGCACGCGCGGCGCGCCGCGGGTCGGCGACGTGGTCACCGGCTGCAACCTGACCCCGATCGAGGAATTCGCTCGCGCCAAGCTGGACCGCTGGGAAGGCAACCTCGAGACGGAAGCCGGCCGGGTGACTTCGGCGCCCTATCTGATGTGGAACCGGAACAACCCGTTCACCACGGGCGTGCCGTCGCAGTGCAGCTTCCAGTCCGGCCGCAGCCGTCCCCGCGACATCCAGATTCGCCCGATCCCGGTTGTGCCCGGGGACCTCGAGGCCGCCTACCGCGCCACCGTCTACATGCCGCCGGCGACGCCGCTGGCCGTCGAGACGGTCAACGGCCGGCCTTGGCTGCACGTCCACTCCTTCGCCGACAGCGCCGGCTGGTCCGCCTTCAACGCCGCCGTCGAAGGCCAGGCGGCCGCCCTGCGCGGGCCGCAGGGCTTTGTGCTGGACCTGCGCGCCGCCTCCGGCTCGGGCGAGAACTCCTCGACCGCCCGCGGCTACGGCATGGCCAACCGCATCTGGACGCCGGAGTTCACCGTCAGCCGCCAGCCGGCCGCCGGCGACATCACCTACCGCGCCACCCAGGGCAACCGCGACTGGTACGCCGCCGCCCTCGGCCGCATGGAGGCCGATCCCTATTTCGTCCAGGAATCGATGTTCGTGATCGAGCAGACCCGCGAGATCGTGGCCGCCTTCGACGCCGCCATCGCCGCCGGCCGTCCGACCTTCACCCTTGCCGGCCGTCCGGCCGTGGCCGACACCGGCGCGGCCAACCCCGTCCAGGGACCGGTCATCGTGCTGGTCGACGCCGGTTGCTCGGGCGGCTGCCTCGACACGCTGGACCTGCTGTCCAAACTGCCGAACGTGCGCATCGCCGGCACGACCACGGCGACCGACACCATCTTCGTCGAGCCGACCACCGAGCGTCTGCCGTCGAACTATTCGGACCTGAGCTACGGCCACAAGGCCTGGACCTCGCGCCCGCGCGCCAACAACCAGCCCTACACCCCGGCCCAGGGCCTCGTTTACACCGGCAATCCGGTGGACGAGAACGCCGTGCGCGCCTGGGTCGGAACGCTGTTCCAGTAAGCGGTACAGCCCGGAAGACAGGAAAGGCCGGCCGGGACATCCCGGCCGGCCTTTTCATTTTTGCGGGCGCCCCTGATGCCTGAAGGCGGCGGACCGGGGACCATTCGCCGCAGACCCCGGGACATGGCAAGCGCCGGGTCGAACGCGCACTGTTCGCAACGAAGGCGGTGTCGAACGCCGGCCCGCCCCGACGAACGGATGTATGATGAGATCGATCAAAACCTTCGCCCTTGTCTCCGCCGTGATGGCGACCCTTGCCGCATGCTCCGCCCCGGAGCATGCAAGCCCTGCCGCCGAGGTGGTGGATGCGGCCGGCAGCACCGTGAGGGTGCGCGGCACGGTCCTGTCTGTGACCGACGGCGCGATGACCGTTCAGACCTATGATGGCCGAACGGTCGCCGTGCCCGTGGCTGCGGCCACGCGTTTTGTCTGGGTCGTATCATCCAGCCTTTCGACCCTCCGGGACGGTGACTTCGTCGGTACGGCGACAACGGGCCCGAAGACGGCCCTTCGTGCGCTTGAGCTGGTGATCTTTCCCGAATCGATGCGCGGCGCCGGCGAGGGGCACTATCCCTGGGACGTGCCGGGCGTTGTCGCATCGCGCGGTGGTGGGTCGGTCGCGTCGAGCGCCATGACCAACGGCACGGTTGAGAGCCAGAATGCGATGACGAACGGCACGGTCGCCAGCAGTGAAGCCTCGTCCGGCGGCCGCAGCCTGACCATCGTCTACGAAGGCGGCACGGCGAACGTCGCCATTCCCGAGGGAACGCCGATCGTGCGTTTTGAACCAACCGAACGACCTTCCCTGGCTGTGGGACAGAAGGTGTATGCCGTCATACCGAAGGGGACGACCTCCGCCGGTTTCGTGGCCATGGGCAAGGACGGCGTGACCCCACCGATGTAGCCGCCAGGCTGTCCGGGTTGAGGCCGGGCGTCCGGATTGACTGGAACCCGCGCCCGTCCCTTCCTATTTCAGGGCCATGACCGATCCAGACACCGCCCATGCCCTCCGTTCCGCGTCCGGCTATGACCTGACCCCGCCCAGCGACAGCCAGCGTGTGGCTCTGGAGGCGGATCTGTCGCCGGAAGAGAAGCGCGTTCTGCTGGCCCACGGCACGGAGGCCCCGTTCTGCGGGACCCTGCTGGGCGAGAAGCGGGCGGGGGTGTTCTGTTGCCGGGAATGCGGTCTGCCGCTGTTCCGGACCGGGACCAAGTTCGAGAGCGGCACCGGCTGGCCCAGTTTCACCGAGCCCGTCGATCCGGCCCACGTCCGGGCAATCACCGACCGCTCGCACGGCATGACCCGCACAGAGACCCGCTGCGCTCGCTGCGACAGCCATCAGGGCCATGTGTTCCCCGACGGGCCGGGACCCGGCGGCCTGCGCTACTGCATCAACTCCGTGGCCCTCAGTTTCGTGCCGCAAGGCGGGCGGCTGCCTGATCCCCTGGGGCGCGGCGATGGGACCGCCTGAACCGCGGGCCTGACCTTGGCCTCAATTGGGGCTAGGGTGATGGCTCGAGTGGAGTTCCTTGCATGGTCGTATCCGGATTGATCCTCGCGGCCGCGCTGCTGGCGTCGGACCCTGACGGCGTCGTCGTCACGGCTCCGGCCACCACGGTCGATCTCGAGGCCAACGTCCAGCCGGTCGCCGCTTCGACCGAGGGGGCGACGCAGGACGCGGTGCCTCACGGCCTGTCCACCGACGAGCAGATCGACCGCTGGATCGCCGGCCGCTCGACCGCCGACAAGCCTTGGGCCGAGGCCGCCAACGCGCCGGCCGACGATCGCAAGCCCCACGGCGAGGTCAGTTTCGGCATCGGCACCGGCGGCTACCGCGACTATGGCGTCGCCGTCTCCCTGCCGGTCGGCGAGAACGGCCGGCTGGACCTGCAATATCGCCAGGTCGAGAACGGCTATCCCTATGCCTACTACGGCTCGGGGCTGGACCATCCCTGGTACGACGACAGCGGCTATGCCTTCCCCGGCTATCAGTCGCCGGAAGCGGCCGGGGCGTTCGAGGCCCGGGTCATGCGTCCGGGCGGGCCCCCGAGACGCTATCCGATGGCGCAACCGAATCGCGCCGGCGACCACTGACGGTCTGCCGCGGCAGCGCCGGAACGGAAAAGGGCGGAGCTTGGAAAAGCTCCGCCCTTTCTGTCTTCAGAGATGGTGCCGCCGGGGGGAATCGAACCCACGACCTCAGCCTTACCAAGGATGCGCTCTACCACTGAGCTACGGCGGCCTGATCTGAGGAAGCGGCCCTATAGCCAACCGGGGACAAAGGGGGAAGCCCCGATTTCCGATGCTTGCGGAAAAGTTCTGCAGCAGGTCATGATCGGCGCATGGATGAGTCCGAGACCGCCGCGCCCCGACCCGACCTGCCGGCGTCCCTGCCGGACCCGCTGGCGCCCGCGAAAACGCCCGCGACGGCAAGGGCCCAGAGGCTGGCCACGGCCCTGCGTGACAACCTCCGGCGCCGCAAGGCGGCGAGCCGCACGGGCAGGCCGGCGAAGCCGAGCAACTGAATGTCATCGACCGGACCGATGTCGGCCTTTCGCCGGGGTGGTTGTCCGCGCTAGATAGCCGATCCTCCCCTTGCGCCCTGCACGGGGCCGCAAGAGACGTCATGGACAGCATCGCCATCACCGGCGGCGCCCGGCTGAACGGAAGCATTCCGATCAGCGGCGCCAAGAACTCCGCCCTCAAGCTGATGGCCGCCTCGATCCTGACCGATCAGCCGCTGCTGCTGACCAACATGCCGCGCCTGGCAGACACCAAATTCCTGGGGCGGCTGCTGGAGGAACTCGGCGTCGCGGTCACCGAGCGCGACGGCGCCGACGGACAGGAGACCCTGTTCCACGCCGCCGCCCTGACCTCGACCTTCGCCCCCTATGATCTGGTCCGGCAGATGCGGGCCTCGTTCAATGTGCTGGGACCGCTGCTGGCCCGGACCGGAGAGGCCAAGGTGTCCCTGCCGGGCGGCTGCACCATCGGCGCGCGGCCGGTCGATCTGCACCTGCAGGCCCTGACGGCCATGGGCGCGGAGATCGAGCTGGACGAGGGCTATGTCATCGCCCGCACGCCGAACGGGCTGAAGGGCGCCGAGATCGAGTTTCCCTTCGTCTCCGTCGGGGCGACCGAGCATGCGCTGCTGGCCGCCGTGCTGGCGGACGGGGTGACCGTGCTGCGCAAGGCCGCGCGCGAGCCCGAGATCGGCGATCTGGCCCGCTGCCTGACCGCCATGGGGGCCCGGATCGAGGGAATCGACACCGATGTCCTGACCATCACCGGCGTCACGTCTCTGGGTGGGGCGAGCTGGTCGGTGATTCCCGACCGGATCGAGATGGGCTCCTACGCCGTCGCCGCCGCCATGACGGGCGGCGAGGTGCGGCTGACCAGGACCCGCCCGGAGCTGATGACGGCGCTGAGCGAGAAGATGATCGAGGCCGGGGTCGAGGTGACCCCGACCGCCGACGGCGTGATCGTGAAGCGCGATCCGGCCGTGCGGCTGAAGGCGGTCAATGTGGCGACCGAGGTCTATCCGGGCTTCGCCACCGACCTGCAGGCCCAGTTCATGGCCCTGATGACGACGGCTGACGGCGACAGCATCATCCACGAGAACATTTTCGAGAACCGTTTCATGCATGCGCCCGAGCTGGCGCGGCTGGGGGCGGACATCCACGTCCATGCCGGTGAGGCCGTGGTCAAGGGCGTGCCGGTCCTGCACGGGGCGCCGGTGATGGCCACCGACCTGCGGGCCTCGGTCAGCCTGGTGATCGCCGGACTGGCGGCCGAGGGCGAGACCACGGTCGGGCGCGTCTATCACCTGGATCGCGGCTTCGAGCGGCTGGAAGAGAAGCTGAGCGCCTGCGGGGCCGGGATCCGCCGCATCAGGGACGATGCGAATGAGCACTGAGGCCCGTGAGGCGGAGACGGAGACGACGGCGCGCGCGCCGGTCGAGCCGCTGCGCCTGCTGGCCGAGGACGCCGACGACCTGCACATCATTTCCGCGGCGCTGCAGGACGCCATCCTGCGGCCGGTCGACATCGTCTGGGAGCCGTCGTCGCGGCGGGTGACGCTGAAGCTCAGCCGCTTCTGCTGGGAATGCGGCGGGACGCGGGTCATGGCCGCCATGCAGTTCGGCGACGTCATCGCGGTCAAGAGCCGCCGCCTGCCGCGCCTGCCCGAGAGCGCCCTGGAGTTGCTGGCCATGGAGTTCGCGCCGGATGAGGCGCCCGGTGGGCGGGTCATTCTGATGTTCGCCGGCGGCGGCGACCTGCGGATTGATGTCGAATGCCTCGACGCCGTCCTGACCGACCTGTCTGAGCGCTGGCCCGCCAAACTGGCCCCGACCCATCTGTCGGAAGAGGCGGACCCCTCGTGAGCGAGCACCGGCTGACCTCGATCGAACTGGACGCCGCGACGCTGCAGTCCGCGACGGCCGAGATCGAGCATGAGCGGCGTGTGGCCATCTTTGACCTGGTGGAGAAGAACAGCTTCGAACCCGCAGGGGCCGCAGGCGGCCCCTATGCGCTGAAGCTGGCGATGGTGGACGGACGGCTGGCCTTCGAGATCACCGGACCGGAATTTCACCGGGTCCACGGCCTGTCTCTGACGCCGCTCAACAAGGTGGTGAAGGACTATATCGCCATCTGCGACAGCTATTACGAGGCCCTGCGCGGGACCTCGCCGGCGCAGATCGAGGCCGTCGACATGGGCCGGCGCGGCCTGCACAACGAAGGCGCGGAAATCCTGAAGGCCCGGCTGGACGGCAAGATCGCCATCGACCACGAGACGGCGCGGCGGTTGTTCACCCTGGTGACGGCGCTTTACCGGCGGGGTTGATCCTCGACTATCCCGCCGTTTTCAGGCATACGCCCGCTCCTTAACGACGCGCGCTTTCGCCCGGCGCGCGTTCTGACTCGTATTCACAGGGCGCGAGAGGCCGCATGGCTAAGGAAGAACTGCTCGAGTTTCCCGGCGTCGTCAGCGAACTGCTGCCGAATGCGACGTTCCGCGTGCTGCTCGAGGGCAACGATCACGAGATCATCGCCCACACCGCCGGCAAGATGCGCAAGAACCGCATCCGCGTGCTGGCCGGCGACAAGGTCCTGGTCGAGATGACGCCCTATGACCTGACCAAGGGCCGCATCACCTATCGCTTCAAGTAAGGACGGGCTCGGATGAGCCGTCCGGAACTGGTGCTGGCTTCGGCCAGCCCGCGCCGCATCGAATTGCTGGCGCTGGTCGGGATCACGCCCGACCGTGTCGAACCCGCCGACATCGACGAAACGCCGCTGAAGGACGAGACGCCGACACGCCTCGCCGCGCGGCTGGCCGTGTCCAAGGCCGAGGCGGTGGCCGCCGGGGCGCCGGACGCCATCGTGCTGGCCGCCGACACGGTGGTGGCTGTCGGGCGCCGACTGCTGGAAAAGCCGTCCGACGAGGCCGAGGCCGTGCGCTTCCTCAAACTGCTCTCGGGCCGCAACCACCGGGTCTTCACCGGCGTGGCGGTCACCTCCGGTGTGCGAACCACCCATCGGGTCGTCGACACCCGCGTCAGCTTCAAGGTCTTGTCCGATCCCGAGATCGCCGCCTATGTCGCCTCGGGCGAATGGCGGGGCAAGGCGGGCGGATACGGCATCCAGGGCCGGGCCGGGGCCTTCGTCACCCGGCTGGTCGGCAGCTATCCGGCCGTGATGGGCCTGCCGCTGTACGAGACGGTCAATCTGCTGAACGGCGCCGGCTGGCGCGCGTGAGCGAGGTCGAGGCCTTCCTGGACGACACGCCCGGCGAGGTCCGGGGCGTGGTCGTGCGGGACGGGCGGTTCGAACATCTGCTGATCCAGCGCGAGGACGACATTCCCGAGAATCGGCTCGGGGCCCGCTGCATCGGACGAATCGCCGAGGTCCACACCGGCCTGAAGGGCGGCTTCGTCGATCTGGGGCCGGTGGTGTCGGGCTTTCTGCCGTTCCGCGGACAGGACCGGCTGACGGTCGGCCAGAAGGTCGAGGTCGAGGTCACGGCCGAGCCGCGCGAGGGCAAGGGACCGACGCTGCGCCTGATCGGAGCCGGGGAGGGCGAGCCGCGCCTGCTCGCGCCCGGTCCGACGGTGGTGGAAGCCCTGGCCCGTCTGGCGCCCGGCGTGACGCCGGCGACCGGCGTGGCGGCGATCCGGGCGAGCCGGGACGCTGAAGAAGAGGCGGCCTGGCCCGGCGAACTGTTTCCCGCCACCGGGCTGGATCTGATGGTCCAGCGCACCCGCGCCCTGATCGCGGTCGATCTGGACCTCGCGCCGGCGCCGGGGGTGGCCTTCGGCGCGGCGGCGCGGACGCGGGCGAATCGGCAGGGCCTGTTCGCCGCCGCGCGCATGATCCGCCTGAAACGCTGGGGCGGTCTGGTGGCCATAGACCTGATCGGCACGGGTCAGGACGGTGATTCCGCCATGGCGGCGGCGAAGGCGGCGTTCGGCGCTGATCCGGACGTGGTCTTCGGTCCGGTCAACCGGTTCGGCGTGCTGCAACTGGCCCTGCCATGGCGGCGAACGCCGCTGGAAGAGGTCCTGAACGGGCCCGACAGGCGCAGACGGCCCGGGCAGCGCGCCCAGGACATTGTGCGAAGCCTGGGATTCGCCCTCCTGTCCGACACGACGAGCCCCCGCCTCACCGCCCGGGCGGCGCCGGAGGATGCCGGACTTGCGGCGCCGCTGGTGGCGCGGCTGGGTCCGCGAGCCCATCTGGTGAGCGATCCCGGCGTCGCGCCGGGCGCATTTCTGATTGAGGACCGGTGATCATGCCGCCTTGCCCGACCTGTCGCCGCCAGCCGGCCGACGCCAAATACAGGCCGTTCTGCTCGAAGCGCTGCGCCGACGTGGATCTGCAGCGCTGGTTCACCGGCGGATACGTCATCCCCGGCGGCGTCGACGAGGTCCCGACCGGCGACCCGAACGAAGACTGATCAGACGGCTGGACACCCCCGAACGGCTCGCCTATAGACGCCGCCTCCGCGCCGCGACGCGTGCGCCTGGGTAGCTCAGTTGGTAGAGCAGTGGATTGAAAATCCACGTGTCGGTGGTTCGAATCCGCCCCCAGGCACCATCGCCTTTTCCCGATCGGGAACAGCGGCCTGATTGTTTCATCAAAATGACGTTTTCCGCCTGAATCTTCGGCTTCGGGCGTGCTGGCTCCCTTGCGAGGGGAAAAGCACCACCCCGCACTTGACGCTCTGGTATGCGTTCGCCAAAGGAGCTTGACCGCGTTCCTTTGCGGGCAGTTGATGGAGGCGGGGAAAACGGTTTCCCCAAGACCGTCGGCGCCGCGCCGGAAGCCAACAGGCAACCGGAAGCGTCAGAAGGCGTTCCAAGGATCGGGGGATTTCCCCTCGCATCGGCGGACTAGAATTTCATCGAGGGCGGTCGTCGTCTGCGGCCGTTTCTTTTGGGTTCCACAAGTCAGACCAAACAGCAGGAACTGGCGAACTATGTTCGATATCAAGAAGACCAACATCCTCCTGGCCATGGCCGCCGCTGGCGTCCTTATGGCCGGCACGCCGGTTCTCGCGCAGGATGCCCCCGCCGCTGATCCGGCCGCCGCAGCCGCTGCTCCGGCCGCCGCCCCGGCAGCCGCTCCCGCCGCTGATCCCGCGGAACCCGCCGTCGTCGGTGGTGAAAACCACGGCAAGATGACGCCGGCCAGCATGTTCATGGACGCCGACCCGGTCGTTAAGACCGTGATGATCGGCCTCGTCCTGGCCTCGATCTTCACCTGGGTTCTGCTGCTCATCAAAATGTTCGAGTTCGGCTCGCTGAACCGCCGCACCGACCAGTTCCTGGAATCCTTCCGCCAGGCTCGCACCATCGCCGACATGCGCCGCGTGGCCACGTCGGACGAGTTCGACGGCAACCCGCTGGCCGACATGGCCGCCGCGGCGACCGACGAAATCGAACTGTCGCGTCAGGCTGGCCTCTCGGTCACCGGCGACCACGCTGACTCGGCCTTGGCGCGCGCCCAGCACGCCGTCGCCGCTGTTCAGGCCGGCCTGGCCAAGCGCCTCTCGGGCGGCCAGCAGTTCATGGCTTCGGTGGGTTCGACCGGTCCGTTCATCGGTCTGTTCGGCACCGTTTACGGGATCATGAACTCGTTCAT
>CAYNNT010000023.1:0-33951 GCA_964398675.1 uncultured Brevundimonas sp. | reverse complement strand
CGCTCGACGACGCGGCTGTCGCGGGTCAGGAAGCCGTGCGGCTTCAGGACCGGGCGCAGCGCCGGCTCATAGTGGGTCAGGGCGTGCGACAGGCCGTGGCGGATGGCGCCGGCCTGGCCCGACAGGCCCGAGCCCTGCACGGTGCAGTCGACGTCGAACTGGGTCAGGCGGTCGGTCACTTCCAGCGGCTGGGCGATCATCATGCGCAGGATTTCGCGGGCGAAATACTGCATCTGATCCTTGCCGTTGATGGTGATCTTGCCCGAGCCGGGCTTGATCCACACGCGGGCGATCGCGTTCTTGCGCTTGCCGGTCGAATAGGCGCGGCCCTGGGCGTCCAGCTTTTGCGTATAGACCGGGGCGTCGTTGTCCGAGGACACGGTGCCGAGGCCACGGAGGGCGTCGAAGCCGGTCGCGGCGGGGGCGTCGTTCTGCGGGGCGGAGGTTTCAGCAGTCACGTCGGTCATGCTCAGACGCTCCGGGTGTTCTTGGCGGACGCCGACTTGAAGTCGATCGTTTCCGGCTGTTGGGCTTCATGGGTGTGCGCCGCGCCGGCGAACAGGCGCAGGTGCGTCATCTGCAGGCGAGCCAGCGGGCTCTCCTTGGGCAGCATGCGCTCGACGGCCTTCTCAAGGACGCGCTCGGGGAAACGGCCGTTCAGGACCTTCTCCGGGGTCGTCTGCTTGACGCCGCCCGGGTGACCGGTGTGGCGGTAGTAGATCTTGTCGGTCAGCTTCTTGCCGGTGAACACCACCTTGTCGACGTTGGTGACGATGACATAGTCGCCGCAATCCACGTGGGGGGTGTAGTCGCCGCGGTGCTTGCCGCGCAGACGGTTGGCGATGAAGGTCGCGAGACGGCCCACCACGACGCCTTCAGCGTCGATATGGATCCATTTCTTCGTGACCTCGGCCGGCTTCAGCGAAGCCGTGGTGCTCTTCAGCATTTCAAGGGTCCTGGGAGACGATCGGGTGCCCCTCCCGATGACGGGGACGAGCGGAAGGCGCGCTGATAGAGGACGGGGGGCGTGGGGTCAAGGCAGCGTGAATGCGCGCACTTGACATAGCATATTGAAATTACACCATTATTCAATAACGGTATTAAAATACCGCACTATTTCTCCCTCCCCTTCATGGGGAGGGACGGCGAGGCGCAGCCGAGCCTGGGTGGGGTATGCCAGTCCTGCACCGCCGGTGCCCGGCTTCTCACTTCCCCGCCCTGTCGCCGCTTCGCGCCGACATCCCTCCCCACTTTGGGGGAGGGAGAAGACAAGCGCCCTCCCCCGCGCTAAACCGCCGCCGAACCTTCAGGAGCCCTGCCCATGACCGTCGCCGCCCGCCTCGCCGAACTCGGCATCAGCCTGCCGGAACCCGCCAAGGCGGTGGCCAACTATGTGCCCTTCGTCCAGACCGGCAACCTGGTCCACATCTCCGGCCAGCTGTCGAACGACGCCGCCGGCGGGATCAAGGGCACGGTCGGCGCCGACGTTTCGCCGGAGCAGGCGAAGGACGCGGCCCGCATGTGCGGCGTCAACCTGCTGGCCCAGATGTCGGCCGCCTGCGACGGCGACCTGGAGCGCGTCGTCCGCGTCGTCAAACTCGGCGGCTTCGTCCAGGCCGCCGGCGACTTCGAGGCCATCCCCGCCGTCATCAACGGCTGCTCCGACCTGATGGTCGAGGTCTTCGGCGACAAGGGCCGCCACGCCCGCTCGGCCGTCGGCGTCTACAAACTGCCCCTCGGCTTCGCCGTCGAGGTGGACGCCATCGTGGAAGTTCGCTGATCCAACCCGCTTCTCACATTCTCCGCTCATCCCGGCGAAAGCCGGGACCCAGTCCTGTCCAGCTTGACGCCGGCGTTTCGGGATTGGCCGCTGCTCCCAACCGGGCAATCCGGTCTTCCAAAGAACTGGGTCCCGGCTTTCGCCGGGATGAGCGGAATTGAGTTTCCAGATCCAGGTCCATGATCGGGTCGCCGACATAGGCCGCGAGGCCTGGGACGCCTGCGCGTCATCCTCCGGCGACCCCTTCCTCTCCTTTGACTTCCTCGACGCCTGCGAGGCCTCCGGCAGCGCCATCCCGCAACAGGGCTGGGCAGGCCGCCACCTGTCGCTGCGGGATGAAACCGGCCGCGTCCTCGGCGTCATGCCGCTCTGGCTCAAGGGGCACAGCCAGGGCGAATACGTCTTCGATCACAGCTGGGCCGATGCGTATCAGCGCGCGGGCGGCCGCTACTATCCCAAACTGCTGTCCGCCGTGCCCTTCACCCCGGTGACCGGTCCCCGCTTCCTCGCCCATCCGGACGCCGACCTGGCCACGGTGCGCCAGGCCCTGCTGCAGGGCGCGATCGCCCTGACGGAGCGGCTCGGCGTCTCATCCCTCCACGTGAACTTTCCCACCCGCGAGGACTGGGACGCCATGGGCGAGGCCGGCCTGCTGCAGCGGCAGGACATGCAGTACGTCTGGCGCAACGACGGCTATGGCGCCTTCGACGCCTTTCTCGCCGCCCTGTCCTCGAACCGGCGCAAGACCATCCGCCGCGAACGCCGCGAGGCGCAGGCGGGTCTCGACATCCGTGTCCTCACCGGACCGGACATCACCGAGGCGCACTGGGACGCCTTCTTCGCCTTCTACATGGACACCGGCGCGCGCAAATGGGGCCGGCCCTATCTGACGCGCGACTTCTTCACCCGCCTCGGCGCGACCATGGCCGACCGCATCGCCCTGGTGATGGCGTTCCGTGACGGCGAGGCCATCGCCGGGGCCCTCAACCTGATCGGCCGCGACGCCCTCTACGGCCGCCAGTGGGGCGCGCTGGAGGAGGTCCCCTTCCTCCATTTCGAGCTCTGCTACTACCAGGCCATCGAATTCGCGATCGCCCGCGGCCTGTCGCGGGTCGAGGCCGGGGCCCAGGGCGAGCACAAGATCGCCCGCGGCTACCTGCCCTCCCCCGTGTATTCGGCCCACTTCATCGCCGACCCGGCCCTGCGTGAGCCGGTCGCCCGCTATCTCGACGGCGAACGCCCCGCCGTCGCGGCCGAGATCGACGCGATGACGGCGGACCTGTCGCCGTTCAGGAAGCCGGAATAGCCGTCAGTCGGCTCGCTTCGGGTCCTCGCCAATGAACCAGCCGGCGATCCAGCTGACGATGCCGGTGACGATGGCCGCGCCGATGCCGGCCCACAGGCCGTCGACCACGAACCCGCCCAGCAGGCTGGCCACCAGCCCGATCATCGCTGCGTTCACCACCAGCAGGAACAGGCCGAAGGTGATGATCGTCAGCGGGAAGGTCACGAAGGTCAGGATCGGCCGCACGATGGCGTTGGCGATCCCCAGCAGCAGGGCCGCCGCCAGCAGCGACCCGTTGGAAAGGAAGTCCACGCCGTTCACGACCCGCGACGACAGCCACAGGCCGAAACAGGTGACCAGAAACTGGACGATGAAACGCAGCATGGCTCTCTCCCGACTCGCCCGGGACGATAACCCGAAACTGCGCGCCGGGCTCCCCCCGTCCGCCGCCGGTTGCTAGGGTGGCGCGGACCCACGGAGCCCACGATGAGCCTGAACGCGCCCTATGATCCCGACAACATCTTCGCGAAGATCCTGCGCGGGGAGATTCCCTCGGCCAGGGTCTGGGAAGATGATCATGTGCTGGCCTTCATGGACGTGTTTCCGCAGTCCGAAGGCCACGTCCTGATCATTTCGAAGACCTCGACCGCCCAGACCCTGCTGGACATCGAGGCCGACGCCCTCGCCCGCCTGACCGCCGCGGTCCAGCGCACGGCGCGGGCGGTCGAAAAGGCGCTACGGCCGGACGGCTTCCAGATCATGCAGTTCAATGGAGCGGCCGGCGGCCAGTCTGTCTTCCACCTGCATTTCCACATCATCCCGCGCTGGAGCGGCCGACCGGTCAAGGCGCATGGCCAGGGCGGCATGGCCGACGCCGCCGTCCTGCGCGCGCTCGCCGACCGGATCGCCGCCGCGCTTGACTGAACACCGTTCCTTGACCGTTTGACCGTCCGGCGTAGCCTGCTCCGATCGCGGAGCATCCGCAGGCCTTGGGAGGGGCAAGATGACTGCAAAACTGAACTGGCTGGGCATCATCGTAGCGACGGTGGTCGCCTTCTTCATCGGATTCCTCTGGTACGTCGTTCTGTTCGGGGGGCTCTGGCAGGCGTTGTCCGGCGTCGGCGCCGAAGAGGGCGACCCGATGCTGATGCTGCTGGGTCTGGTCCAGACTTTCGTCACCATGGTCGGACTGGGCTGGTTCATCGCCCGCGACGGCGCCGCCGGCTGGATGGCGGGGCTGAAGATCGGCCTGGCCGCCGGGGTCTGTTTCGCCCTGATGACCTCGGCCTATGGCTTCATCTACCAGATCTCGCCCATGGGCCTGCTGCCCATCGACTGGAGCCATCTGCTGGTCGTCTATGCGGTGGGCGGCGCCCTCATCGGCGGGCTGCGCCTGAAGCCCAGGGCCTGATACGCCCTTGAAACGGGAGCGGTTTCCCGTGCACCGTGCCATCCATGGCGCTTCTGTACGGCGATCCCGCTCCCACCTTTGCGATCCCCGGGGTCAGCAACCCCCGCTATGTCTTCGACGCGGCGGCGGGCCGCTATCTGCTGTTGGCGATCGTGCCGGGCGGTCCGGCGGTCGCCCGCGCCATCGTCACGATCGAGCGGCAGCGCGCGGCCTTCAACGACCTTCACGCCAGCGCCTTCATCGTCATCGTCGGCAAGGACAAGGGCCGCCGGAAGCGTGAGGACAGCCTGCCGGGGCTGCGCTTCCTGTTCGACGAGGACGGCGCCGTCGCCGCCCTCTATGACGCCGCCGACGTCGAGCGCTGGTGCCTGATCGATCCGGCGCTGCACGTCATTGCGATCGTCGGCGCGGACCAGGCCGCCCCGCTCGTCGACCGGATGCCGAATCTGCCGCCGCCCGGCCGGCACGGCGGTCCCGAAGGGAGCGCGCCCGTGCTGCTGACGCCGCGCATCTTCGAGCCCCCCTTCTGCGAACAACTGATCGCCCTCTACCGACAGATCGGGGGCCGGCCCTCCGGTTTCATGCGCGAGGTGGACGGCGTCACCACCCTGATGACGGACGAGGACCACAAGCGGCGCTCGGATGTGATCATCGAAGACGAGGCCCTGCGCCGACAGGTCGTCGCCCGGCTGAACCGCCGCCTGCTGCCGCAGATCCAGAAGGCCTTCAACTTCAAGGCCACGCGGATCGAACGCTATCTGGTCGCCCGCTATGACGCGGAGACGGGCGGCTTCTTCCGGCCCCATCGGGACAACACCACCAAGGGCACCGCCCACCGGCGGTTCGCCGTCTCGATCAATCTGAACGCCGACTATGAGGGCGGCGACCTGCGGTTCCCCGAGTTCGGCGCCCGCACTTACCGCCCGCCGCCCGGCGGCGCGGTGGTCTTCTCCTGCTCGATCCTGCACGAGGCGACGGCGGTCACACAGGGCGAGCGGTTCGCCTTCCTCCCCTTCCTCTATGACGAGGCCGCGGCGGAAATCCGTGAGGCCAATCTCAAATATCTGGACCCGGCGCTGACCGCCTAGTCCGGGCGGAACTGGAGCTCGGCCAGACGGGCGTACAGACCGCCCTGGGCCATCAGCGACTGATGCGTGCCTTCCTGCGCCACCCGGCCGTCCTCCATCACCACGATCCGGTCGGCCCGCAGCACCGTGGCCAGACGGTGGGCGATGACGATCGTCGTCCGGCCCTGCATGGCCTGATCCAGCGCGGCCTGCACCAGCCGTTCATTTTCGGCGTCGAGGGCCGAGGTCGCCTCGTCCAGCAGCAGGATCGGGGCGTCGCGGACGAGGGCGCGGGCGATGGCCATACGCTGCCTCTGTCCGCCGGACAGGCTTTTGCCGCGCTCGCCCAGCGGCGTGTCGAACCCTTCAGGCAGGGCCTCGACAAAGCCCAACGCCTGGGCTTCGTCGGCGGCGGCGCGTACCTCCTCGTCGCTGGCGAGTTCGCGACCGAAGCGGATGTTTTCGCTTGCGGAACCGGAAAACAGCGGAGCCTCCTGCGACACCCAGGCGAACCGGCTGCGCACCGCAACCGGATCGGCCGCGCGGACATCCACCCCGTCCACGGAGACCACGCCGGCCTGGGGATCGTAGAAGCGCAGCAGCAGGCGGAAGACCGTGCTCTTGCCGGCGCCCGACGGCCCGACCAGGGCCACCGTCTCGCCCGGCCGCACCGTGAGCGAGAAGCCTTTCAGCGCCGGCAGGTCGGGCCGGCCCGGATAGGCGAACTGGACAGCCGACATCGACACCTCGCCGGTCGGAGGCTCGGGCAGGACCACGGGTGATTCGGGTGGCCGGATCGCGGCCTCGCTGCGCATCAGCTCATCAATCCGCTCCATGGCCCCGGCGGCCTTCTGCACATCGCCCCAGCTTTCCCCCAGCGCCCCGACCGCCCCGGCCGAGAACACCGACAGCAGGACGAACTGCAACAGGGCGCCCGGCGTCATCCGCCCGGCGATCACGTCCTGCGCGCCCAGCCAGAGCACCAGGCTGACGCCGCCGAACATCACCACGATGATCATGGCGGTCATGAAGGCGCGCGCCCTCATCCGAACCAGCGACACGGCGAACGCCGCCTCCACCGCCGCGCCGAAACGGGCGATGGCGCTGGCTTCGCGCCCGAAGGCCTGCACCGTCTCGATGGCGTCGACGCTCTCGCCGGCGAAGCCCACGGCGTTGGCGAACCGGTCCTGTGACGCGACCGTCAGCTTTCGAACCGTCCGGCCGAACAGGAAGATGGGTCCCAGCAGAAGCGGCACCACCAGCAGCACCATGCCGGTCAGTTTGGGACTGACCACGAACAGCAGGATGGTCCCCCCGACCAGGGTCAGGAAATTCCGCAGGGCGAACGACACCGAGGTCGTCAGAAGGGTTTCGACCAGGGCGATGTCCGTGGTCAGGCGCGACAGGACCTCGCCGGTCCGCATCGAGGCATAGAAGGCCGGGTCCAGCGTCAGGATGCGCCCGAACAGACCCTTGCGCAGGTCGGCGACGACCCGCTCTCCGGTCTTGGTGACGAAATAATAGCGGACCGCGGTGGCGAAACCGAGAAACAGGGCGTTGGCCCCGAGCAGCAGGAACCACAGGTTCAGCTGCGCGCCGCCGTTCTCGAATCCGTTGTCGATCGCGCCGCGGGCGGCCGCCGTCAGGGCCAGCGAGGCCGAGGTCGAGAGGATCAGCCAGACCGCCGCCATGGCGACATGTCCCTTGTGCCGCATGGCGTAGGGGAACAGCCGTCCCAGCGGACGAACGTCGCGGCGGCGCGCCCGGCGCTCCCCGGCCTCGCCCATCTGTTCGGCCAGTTGGGCCCCTGCGCCCGGCCGCCCCCGGATGTCGGCGGCGGCGTCGGGATTGGCGGTTGCATCTGTCATGGCGCGCGCCTCTTGCCCCGGAACGGCCCCCGGTGTAAACGCCGCCGCTCATTCCCGCCCCAAATGGCGGGATTTCTCATTTTCGCGCTCCGACGGTCGGCATCGTCATCGCGCAGAGACCGGACCAGGACCATGAAGGCGGATACGCACCCCGACTACCACTTCATCACCGTGACGATGACTGATGGTACGACCTACCAGACGCGCTCGACCTACCAGAAGGAAGGCGCCGTCCTGAACCTGGACATCGATCCGCTGACCCACCCCGCCTGGACGGGCGGCAACGCCCATCTGATGGACCGTGGCGGTCGCGTGTCGCGCTTCAACAACAAGTTCGCCGGCTTCATCAAGAAGTAGGACAGACCGCACGGGCCGGGCTTTCGGGCCACACCCCGCGGCAAGACGACCACAAAGGCGTCGGTCTCCGGACCGGCGCCTTTCTGTTTGGCTGGAACGCCGATAACATGGCGACGTTGGCTTCGGGGGCGTGGACGTGGGGTCCCGTATCGAAGCGGGCGAAGAGACCTTGACGATGAATCGACGGCAACTGGGACTTGGCGCGGCGGTGTCGGCTTTCGCGTCGACGATTGGACTGGCGGCCCGGGCCCAGACCCGCGACCCCGGCGCGGTCGCCTTCTATGACAGTTTCAACGATCAGCTGGCCCTCCTGCCCGCGACGATCCAGCCCGATGTGCGCGCCTTCTATGAACTGAACGGCTGGCGCCCCGTATGGACGGCCGAACGTCTGCGCACCCTTCAGGCCGCCGCCGGCCGCGCCGAACGCCATGGCCTGTCCCAGGGCGACTTCTTCGACTTCGAGGCCCTCGCCGCGTCGCCGGACTCCGCCGAGATGCGCACCACCGCCGCCGCCATCGGCTACGGCCGCGTTCTCGCGGAAGGCCGCGTTCGCCCCGAGTCCGTCGAGGATCTCTGGGAGATGCAGAAGAACCGCGTCGATCTGCCCGTCGGCCTGAACGACGCCCTGGCCCAGAACCGTCTTGTCGACTGGTTCGAAGGTCTGGCGCCGACCGACATCGGCTATTCCAACCTGTCCGCCGGCTATGTCCGTTACCGCCGCCTGATCCGCGAAGGCGGCTGGCCCGCCTTCCGTCAGGGTGCGACGATCGAACCGGGCATGAGCGACGTCCGCGTGCCCGTCATGATCCGGCGCCTCGTCGCCGAAGGCGACCTGTCCGCCGCGGATGGCGCACGCCTGACCGCTGCGGGCATTGTCTACGGTCCCGAGCTCCAGGCCGCGATGCGCGGCTTCCAGGCCCGTCACGGCCTCGTCGCGGACGGCCGCATCGGCACTGGCAGCCAACGGTCCCTGTCGGCCTCGGCCGAGGACCGCGCCCGCCAGATCGCCCTGAACCTCGAACGCCGCCGCTGGCTGAAGCGCGAGGTCTCGCCCGAGCGGATCGAGGTCAACACCGCCGCCGCCATCATGGTCTACTGGAAGGACGGCCGGCCGGTTCACTCCAACCGCGTCGTCTGCGGCGCCCCGTCGACCCAGACCCCCAGCCTCGAGAAGCCGTTCGCCTCCGTCGTGGCCAACCCGCCCTGGTATGTGCCGGCCTCCATCGCCCGCAACGAGATCCTGCCGCGCGGCACCGGCTATATGGCCAGCCAGAACATGTATGTGTCGAACGGCCAGGTCATCCAGCGCGCCGGTCCGACCGCCGCCCTGGGCTATGTGAAGTTCGAGCTGCGCGACAGCTACGCCATCTTCCTGCACGACACCCCGTCCAAGGGCGCCTTCAACCTCGCCATGCGCCAGCGCAGCCATGGCTGCGTCCGGGTCCAGGGCGCCGTCGACTTCGCCCGCCTGCTGCTGTCGCCCGACCCGGCCCTGCTGGAGGAGTTCGACAACGCCCAGGACTCTCGCGAGACCAAGCGGATCGCGACGGGCCGCGAGATCAGCGTGCGCCTGCTGTACTGGACGGCCTTCGTCGACGGTCAGGGCCGCGTCGCCTTCCGCGAGGATGTCTATGAGCGGGACGCCAAACTGGCCGAAGCCCTCGGCATCGCCCTCAGCCTGCCCAAGGCGGTCGATGACGGCGCGCGGGTGGCCAACGACGTCGGGCCGTAGGCCTGAAGCGTCAATAGGGTTCGGCTTCGACCTCGACGTAACCGCACGCTGCTGTCGTTACGGTCAGCAGCGTCGCGCGCCCGCCCGGGACATCGAAAACCTGTTCACGCGGATCGCCCCCACAGCGTACGGACACTGAGTTCCATTGCTTGAGCGAAATCGGCCACCAGGTCGTTCGGCGACCGGCGGACATGGTGCGTGACCAGCTCAGCTGATCATCGTGAAGAGTTACGGTCAGGGCCACGTCGCCCATGTCCCGCCCATCAACACGCAACATGGCGGGCTTGATTGGCGACGCCAGGAACAGAAGAATCGCCAACAGCGGGATGCCGGCGATGATCAGCACATAGACTGCGATCCCGTGGACCGGCTTCACTGCCTGAAGGCAGCCGTCAGCCGATCGAGCTGGCTCTGGACCGGATTGACCGCGTCCTCTTCCGGCTCATCCAGATACATGCGGCGATCGAGGTGCAGGACCCGGTCGTAAAGCTTTTCGGTGCGCACCAGATATTCGACCAGGGCGATCGGCAGCTCCGGATGGCTGGGCTCGGTCGCGGCGGCACGCTCGGCCAGGCGATAGCGGGCCTCGCAGGCGGTTTCCGCCGTCATGTCCCCCTCACGCACAGCGCGCTGGACCAGCAGCCACGAGGCAATCTGCATCAACCGGGTCGTCAGCTTCATGCTCTCGCCGGCGTATAGCAGGGCCGTGGAGCGCGACAGCAGCTTGGATTCCCGACGCCCGTCACCGTCCAGATAGGCGGCGGTCTCCTCGACCAGCTCCATCCCCTCCTGGAAGGTGCGGTCGAACAGCTCCGAACGCGCGAAATCATCCACGACCGCGGCGCGGCTGCGGCCCGTTGGCGAAAGCGAGGTGGCGTCAACAGGCATGAACTCAACCAGACTCATGGGACAGGCGCATCCGTATCACGACCGGCACGGCATGGCGCGGCGCTTCCACGGTGTGCAACGGCCATGCCAGACGGAGGCCGACAGGGTTACGACCGGAAATTGAACATGGCGTCAGCCGCGTTGCGCTGCGACGACTTGCCTTCGATGGCGGCGTTGGAGCGGTCGATCTCGGCCTGCAGCCCGGCGATACGCTGTTTCAGATCCTCGACCGAATAGCCGTCCAGATCCTCGCGCGTCAGGGCGATCAGGGGCGCTCCGCGCGCCGGACGGGGCTCCAGATCCTCGAACATCACCGCCTCCTTCGTGGCCATCCGCTACGCAACGGCCTATTTCAACGCCCGGATACGGACGATTGCAAGAACAGGACAGGTGAATGCGGGTAGTCGAGATCGCGGGCGGCGGCGGTTCCGCGGAGTGCCTGACCCCATCCCAACGTCCCGATCCGGCCGCGGCAGCGGGCCAGATCCGCATTCGCGTCCGGGCCGCCGGAGTCAACCGGCCCGACATCCTGCAGCGGCTGGGCCGCTACCCCGCCCCGCCCGGCGCGTCCGACATTCCGGGTCTGGAGGTCGCCGGCGAGGTCGATCAGGTCGGAGACGGCGTAACGCGCTGGTCTGTCGGAGATCGCGTCTGCGCCCTTCTGGGCGGGGGCGGCTATGCGGAGTTCGCCGTCGTCGACGCCCGCCACGCCCTGCCCGTCCCGGCCGACATGGATTTCGTCCAGGCCGCCGCCCTGCCCGAGACGATCTGCACCGTGTTCGCCAATGTGTTCGAGGCGGGCGCGCTGCAGCCGGGTGAGACCCTGCTGATCCACGGCGCCACCAGCGGCATCGGGGTCACCGCCATCCAGATAGCCAGGGCCGTCGGCGCCCGGGTCATCGCCACCTCACGCGGCGCCGCCAAGGCCGGGGCCGCTCGCCGGCTCGGCGCCGACCTCAGTCTCGACGCCACTGTGGACGACATGGAGGCGGCGATCCGGTCGTTCGGGGGAGCGGATGTGGTGCTGGACATGGTCGGGGCCGACTACGCCGAACTTAATCAGGCCGCGCTGAACCCCTTCGGCCGCTGGGTGGTCATCGCCACCCAGTCGGGCGCGCTCGCACAGGTCGATCTCGCCAGGCTGATGATGAAGCGTATCGTCCTGACCGGCTCGACCCTTCGCGCCCGGCCGGCCGACGAAAAGGCCCGGCTGATCGCCGCAGTTGAAGCCACCGCCTGGCCCTGGGTCGCATCCGGCGCGGTCCGGCCGCCGGTCGAGGCGACCTTTCCTCTCGAACAGGCATCGGCCGCCCACCTCCGGCTGGAGGCGGGCGGCCATGTCGGCAAGATCGTGCTGACGGCCTGAGGCCTACCAGCGACCGCCGCCGCGAACGGGACGCAGCGAAGAGATGCGATCGTTCATGCCCCAGCGCTGCAGATTGCGGACGTCGTCGCGGAAGGTCTGGCAGAATCCGCGATAGTAGGCGTCGGTGCAGGCCTCCCACTCGCCCCGGAACTGCATCGAGCTGATCGCATCGTTGAAGCCCGAGTTGGCGAGGTTCGGGATCTCGGTGTCGAACCGGAAGCTGGCGCCGCGGAAGTCGGAGTCGCGGAAGACGGTCACCGAGGTGCGCCCGCCGCCCCAGCCGCCGCCGGGCCGATCCGGCCGATCCGGCCGGCCGCCGCCGCCACCGCCGCCCGGGCGATCTTCATATTCGCCACGGTTCGGCCCGCAGACCAGCAGGCCGTCATTGTTGCGGATTTCGTAGTCGGCGCAGCGGTTCAACTCGATCGAGCTGCCCCGGATGGAGCCGCGGTTGTTGCGGCAGTCGGCATAGAGCCGCCCGCGGTTCACATATTCGCCGCTGCAGCTGTCGCGATAGTCGCCGCGCGGAGCGACCCGCTCGGGACCACCCGGGATCTGCGGAGCGAACTCCTGCCCGGCGCCGGAGACGACCGCCGCGGCGGCCAGCATTTCAATCAGCATGGAAGTTCCTCCCAAAAGTCTTTCCCGACGCACAACGCGTCTGTGAAGCCACTGTTGCGCCGCCTGGATGAACCTTGGCTGTATGGCCGTGTCGGGTTCCGTTTTCTTTTCCGGCGAATAGGACTATATCGCGATCATCAACGCCCGGTCGAAAGGCCGGGCGCCGTCGTATCCAGAGCCCGGTTTTCGGGCTCGAACAAGCACCGGAACGCCCCCATGACCGACATCCTGATGCCCAAGGCCACCGCGGTCTGGCTTGTCGACAACACCTCCCTGACCTTCGAACAGATCGCCGATTTCTGCGGCCTGCACCCGCTGGAAGTGCGCGGCATCGCCGACGGCGACGTGGCCCGGGACATCCGCGGCGCCGATCCGCTGGTCAATGGCCAGCTGACCCGCGAAGAGCTGGACAAGGCCCAGAACGACGACGCCTACCGCATGCAGGCCGTGGTCAGCCGCCACGCCGAACTGCTGAAGGTGCACAAGGCGCCGCCGAAATACACGCCTGTCTCGCGCCGTCAGGACCGCCCGGACGCCATCATGTGGTTCGTGCGCAATCACCCCGAGGTGACGGACGCCCAGATCGCCAAGATGCTCGGCACCACCAAGTCGACCATCGAGAGCGTGCGCAACCGCACCCACTGGAACAGCCCCAACATCAAGCCCGTCGACCCCGTGACCCTCGGCCTGGTCGGCCAGTTGGCCTTGGACGAACTGGTCAAGAAGGCCGCCGACAAGAAGGCGAAGGACGACGCGAAAAAGGGCGGCGCCACCCTGCAGGCCGTCGACGCCCCGGAAGAGCCGGTCGAGGAAGAGTTCGTGCCCGAAGCCCGCGAGCGCCGCGGCGCCGAACCGACCGCCGCATCGGTGTTCGGCTCCAAGGACTGAGCCTTCCACGACGGACAATAAAAAACGGCCCCGGGATCGCTCCCGGGGCCGTTGTTCTTTCGGGAGGCTCCGCTAGTGCGCCGAGGCCTCCAGACTGGTGATCTGTTCCTTGAGTCGGAGCTTCTGCAACTTCAGCTCCCTCACGCGAAGCGAGTCCGTGGCCGGGTGGATCATCTCCCGCCGGATGGTCTCATCCAGGTTGCGGTGACGGTTTCCCAGTTCGCGGATACGAGCTTCGATGGTCATGGCTTGCGCCTCCATGTCTAAGGGACCAGTACAGTCAGCGCCGGGTCTGACCGGCTGTAGAATCACATTCCAGTGAACTGCCGACCGTCCTGATACGGACCACCCTGGAGCCCGAATTGGCCGAAGATGTGAACAGAGCCGTACGGAACCCTTCCGGCTCAACGCCCCCCAGACTGATCGTCGGAATTTCCGGAGCGTCCGGCGTGACTTACGGCGTTCGGGTGCTCGACGCCCTGCGCGAGCTGGGCGTCGAGAGCCATCTGGTCGTCACCCGCGCCGCCCTGCTGACCCTGTCGCAGGAGACCGACCTGTCCGCCGACGACCTTCTGGGCCGCGCCGACGTGACGCACCGGCTCAACGACATCGGCGCCTCGATCGCCTCGGGCTCCTTCCGGACCATGGGGATGATCATCGCCCCCTGCTCGGTCCGCACCATGAGCGAGATCGCCACCGGCGTGACCTCCACCCTGCTGACCCGGGCCGCCGATGTGGTGCTGAAGGAGCGCCGCCCCCTCGTCCTGATGGTCCGCGAGACTCCGCTGCACCTCGGCCATCTGCGCACCATGACGGCCCTGGCCGAGATGGGCGCGATCATCGCCCCGCCCCTGCCCGCCTTCTACGCCAGGCCGGACTCCATCGCCGAGATGGTCGATCAGTCGGTCGGCCGCGCCTTGGACCTGTTCGACCTCGACTGGTCCGCCGTGCGGCGCTGGGACGGACTCAAGGGGCCGTCGACCGAATGAGCCTCTGGGACTGGGCGCTGACGGCCTATGCCGCCGACGGAGTCGCCGACGCCTGCCTGGAGCTTCAGGACGCCGCCGGCCAGAACGTGCCCCTGCTGCTGTGGGCCGCCTGGTGCGCCGCCGAGGGACGCGCGCCGGACGGGGACGCCCTTGAAGCCGCCGGCGACACCGCCCGCGCCTGGCAGGAAACCGCCATCGCCCCGCTGCGCGCCGTGCGCAAGGCGCTCAAGCCCCGCGCGCCTGATCTCGATGACGCCGACCGCGAGGCCGTCCGGGCCCAGGTCAAGGCGGTCGAGCTCGAGGCCGAGCGCCGCCTGCTGGCCGCGCTGGAGGGTCTGGCCCCCGCGCCGTCCGGCCCGCCGCGCCCGCCGATCGACACGCTCGTGGCCGCCGCCCGCGTCTGGTCGCCGATGACGCCGCGCGCCGGACTGGTCCGGCTTGCAGACCGCCTTCCGGCCTGACGCGACGCACAGTATGATCACCCGGCAGGGCCAGACATGAACGACGACGAACCTTTTCTGAACGAAGAAGAGCTGGCGATGCACGCCCGGCTCAAGGTGCTTCAGCTTGAGCACGCCGATCTCGACGCCTCGATCGAGGCCCTGGGTCATATGCCCGTGCCGGATCAGCTGATGATTGCGCGCCTGAAGCGGAAGAAGCTGTTGCTGCGGGACGAGATCGCCAAGATCGAGGACCGCATCCTGCCCGACATCATCGCCTAGGTTCGCCTCAGCGGCCCTTCTTGCGCACCCACATGGCCGCGTCGGCCTCGGCCAGCCAGACCTCGGGGTCGGTGTGGCCGGCGAAGGCTCGGACGCCGAACGAGCCTCCGAGCGGCGCCTGCTCCCCGGCCCAGACGAAACCGTCGGCTTCCAGCGCCGCGGCCAGCCGCCGGGCCTTGTCGCGGCCCTCGTCCAGACCGGCGTTGAGCATCAGCAGGGCGAACTCGTCCCCGCCCAGCCGGCCGACCGCATCCGATTCGCGCAGATTGGCCCGCAGCAGCTCGGCCACCTGCACGAGGGCGGCGTCGCCGGCCGCGTGGCCCAGGGTGTCATTGACGCCCTTGAAGCCGTCGAGATCGAGATACAGCAGCACCGCGGGCGCCTCGTGGCGTCGGCAAAACGCCATGGCGCTGCGCATCGCCGTCACGAATCCCCGGCGGTTCAGGGCCGGCGTCAGCACGTCGTGATCCGCCGCCGCCTCGGCCGCCTCGGCGCGCAGGCGCAGGGCCTCGACCTCGGCGCGCAGGCGCTCGATCTCGGCTTGGGGGTCGGTAACGGCCGCGTCGGTCACGAGCGAAGGAAGCTCCCCGGCCGGCGACTCAACACGTCCGGCTCACCGAGAGCCTAACGCCGTCGGTTGCGGGCGCAACGCGAGTCCTGTATCGCGCCGCTTTCCCGCAAAAGGGCGAGCCTCCATGACGACCGGGACACCACCAGTGGCGATCATCATGGGCAGTCGTTCGGACTGGCCGACGATGAAACACGCCGCCGACGCTCTCGACCGTCTGGGCGTGGCCTGGGACGCCCGGGTGGTCAGCGCCCACCGGACCCCCAAACGCCTGTTCGACTTCGCTACCGGGGCCCGGGCGGCTGGCTTCAAGGTCATCATCGCCGGAGCCGGCGGCGCCGCCCATCTGCCCGGCATGGCCGCCTCCATGACCGAACTGCCGGTGCTCGGCGTTCCGGTGGAATCGAAGGCGCTCAAGGGCATGGACAGCCTGCTGTCCATCGTCCAGATGCCCGGCGGCATTCCCGTGGCCACCCTGGCGATCGGCGAGCCGGGCGCGAAGAACGCGGGCATCCTGGCCGCCCAGATCCTCGCCCTCTCCGACCCGATCCTGGCCGGTCGCCTGACCGCCTTCCGCGAGGCCCAGACCGAGGCCGTGCACGAAACCGTCGAGGACTGAGTTGGCCGACGCCGCGCCCCTGCCCCCCGGTTCGACCCTCGGCATTCTCGGCGGCGGTCAGCTGGGACGGATGCTCAGCCAGGCCGCCTCGCGCCTCGGCTTCAACGTCGTCATCCTCGACCCCGAGGAGAACAGCCCGGCCGGCCGCGTGTCGCAGGGCCAGATCGTCGCCGCCTATGACAATCCCACGGCCCTCAGCGTACTGGGCCAGACCTGCGCGGCGGTGACCTTCGAGTTCGAGAACGTTCCCGCCGGCTCGGTCGAGCGACTGGTCGAAGGCGGCGCCGTCGTGGCCCCCGGCCCAAAGGCGCTCGCCGTGGCCCAGGACCGCGTCGACGAAAAGACCTTCCTCAACAGCGTCGGCGCGCCGACCGTGGCCTTCACCGCCATCGAGACCCTTGAGGACCTCCGTCACGCCGTCGACCGGCTGGGCGTCCCGGTCCTGCTGAAGACCCGGCGCGAAGGCTATGACGGCAAGGGACAGGTCTGGATCAAGACGCCCGCCGAGGCCCTCAAGGCCTGGACCGCCATCGGTGAACGCCCCGCCATTCTTGAAGCGAAGGCCTCGTTCGAGCGCGAACTGTCGGTGATCTGCGCCCGCGGCCGCGACGGCGCCGTCGCCGTCTATCCGCTGGGCGAGAACGTCCACAAGGGCGGTGTCCTGAAGACGACGATCGCGCCCGCAAACGTCGATACGAAGACCGGGGCCCGCGCCCACGCCATCGCCGCCGCCATTCTCGAGGGGCTGGACTATGTCGGCGTCATGGGGATCGAACTGTTCGACCTCGGCGGCGGCCTGCTGCTGGTCAACGAGATCGCCCCGCGCGTCCACAACACCGGCCACTGGACCCAGGACGGCTGCGTCTGCGACCAGTTCGAACAGCACATCCGCGCCCTCGCCGGCTGGCCGCTGGGACCGACCACCGCCCACGCCACGGTCGAGATGACCAATCTGTTGGGCGACGATGTGAAGAAATGGGCGGCCCTGTCCGCCAGGCCCGACGCCCGCCTGCACCTCTACGGCAAGGCCGAGGCCCGCAAGGGCCGCAAGATGGGCCATGTGAACCGGGTCAAGCCGCTGGTCTGATCGACGGCGCGGAGGCCGTCCGGGGGCGAGAGTATCGTCTTGCCCGCGAAAAAATCCGGCGGACGATTTTCGATTGGCGCTAGCGGGGCCCGTTCGGGCAAGCCGCGCCTCGGGCGACGTCGGCGGAGTGATGCAAGCTGTCAAAGACCACGGCCCGGCGGGCGTTTGACCAACAAGCACGCGGGGACGTCAGAATCGGACGCAGGCCGCGGAAGGGCGTGGTTTCGCGCCGGCGGGCGGGGGCCGGAAGGTCGATCCGAGGGTTCAAAGGGGCGAGATTATACGGGGCGAGAATACACGGTTCGGGCAGGCGGCCGGTGGGGTTCTCTATGAGACTGCCGCCGGAAAATGGCTGACGGGAGCGCTGGCGTCCGATTGTGGCGATGGGGGTCATGTCTGCTATCGACCCATAGCGGACATCAAGGCCATCTGGTTATGGTGCCTGCAACGCGGCGGCAGAAAGACTGCGGGAGCCACCATCATCGTTTAGGGGACGTTCGACAGATGAGAAGAACGGGTATCCTTGCGTTGACCCTTCTGATGTTGGGGGCTTGCGGGCCGGAAGAACGCGCCGACCCTTGGCGAATGGTGGAAGGGCCTCGCGGGAGAGCCGTCGTCTTCAAGTCCAATGACGGTCATGTGATGGCTCTGTACCCGGATGATGGTTCTTTCCGGTTCTACGGGGATGTTTTGGAGGTTGGCGGACCGTCTGACCTTGGAGGCGATCTGGAACCATGCGGCGAGGGCATTTCCAAATGTGTCTATGTCGGCGATTCAACTTATTTCATGGTGCCGCCGCCGGGAGAGGCCCGCTGGTATTTTGGCGGCTACGACTTCCATGTGGTTGCGGACCCATCGGATCGAGAAGGTCACGTTGTCATCGCATCCCGGGCCGGCGATGAAATCTATTCTTACGGCTTCAGCTCGCGGTGCGGTGTTAAGTGGATCAACCATTCCACCGGCGGACAAGGGGGCGAGAGGTTGTACTCTGCGGTAGGTCGCTCTCTATTTTCAGAGGCGGACTGTACGCCAGCGCCAACAGGTTGAACGCATAAATCAAGGTGCCATGCCTAAGTGTGGCGCCGACCAGCGCGGATATGTCGAGGCGCGCCCTGACATTGCGTCCGCTTTCCACCATCAGGCGACCGTCGGCTCCCGACCCATTGCGGACCTAACCCAAATGGCTGGAAGTAGGTTTCTGGAGGGCCGAAATGCGAACGCTCTTCTTGTATGGTCTTGCAGACCCCCTCGGAACGGCTGCTTACCTCGATAGCGTCTTGCCTTCTCAGAGCGACGGCGAGTGGACGCTCGGCGACGAGCAACGGACATTTGCGTGGCTTCGGATTGATGCCAACCCGGAGCTATTGGGGGACGAGAGCGACAAATCCATAGAACCCGGACCGTGCTTGGTCGCTGACCTCAGTGGAGCAATGCCCGACCGCAAGCCTGATCTGATCGCTTTCCTAAGAGGCGTGCAATCCAGCAATGGCGGAACGCTGCGAGACGACAACGACACGCCGCTCTAACGTCCGCTCACCACCCGTCGCGGAAATTCGCTGAGTCTCCCTCGGCGCTCGGACAACGGGACTCTGATCGACCACGTGACCCGGGTGAAGGCGCTCTAGCACCCCCTATCTCCGCTATCGTCATTCCGGGCGAAGCGAAGCGAAGACCCGGAACCCAGCGGCGCGCGTGAGCGCGAAGCTGTCGAGAGCGCCGGTGTTCGACAAATCAATCGGTAGTGTTTCGCCGCCGTCGCGGCGCCGCTGGGTTGACTGCTACGCGCCGCCCTTCGGTTCCGGGTCTCCGAGGCTGCGCCTCTCCGCCCGGAATGACGATAGCGATTAGGGAGCCTTCGCCCCGTACCGCATCCGGCTCAGCACATCCGCAGCCCTCTTCAGCGGGGCGTCGAAATCCTTGCCCGCCTTCCATTTCTCGAAGGCCATGACGTTCTCGATCCGCGCGGCGACAAACGCCTCGGCCGCCTCGCGCCCGTCGAACCAGCGCATGGTCAGGGCGGGGATCAGGATGCCCGACAGGATCGTACGCTTGGAATAGTGGTTCCAGTCCGTCGCCGTGTCACCCGCCCAATTCCACAGCAGGTCGGCGCTCTCCCACGCCATCTTCAGCCCCAGATCGGCGTTGGGCGGCAGGGCCAGGAAGGCGGCGCAGCGGCGCGTGGCCTCCAGATCGGCGGCCCCGGCCTCCATCCGGGCCGAGACGGCCGCCGCGATTCGCTCGCGCATCTTCAGCGACCTGGCGTCGACCTCGGCCAGCGTGGCCAGCGCCCGGTCGTCGTGACGCCGCGACAGCAGGGCCGCCAGGTCGCGCGCGCCGTTCGGCAGCAGCAGTTCCTCGTCGCCCAGCGACAGGCCGCAGGCGTCGCAGGCGGCCCGGACCATCCGGCTGTTCCAGCCCAGCCGGGGCGCGAGGCCCAGGGCGGCGTCCAGCACGGTCTGTTCCATGCGGTCGGCCCAATCGGCTTTGAGAGCCTCTCCTTCGGGCGCGGCGTTCGACAGGTGTGGCGCTTCGGTCATGGCGACAGTGTACCCTTGTCATCCCCGACGCGCGACAGCGCGATCGGGGACGCGACGATCTGGACACGAGGGGGGCGAACGTGTATCAGCCCGCCTTCATCCGCAGACCCCGTCTGCCGGACCGAGATTTTATTTGTCTGCCCGTCTCCCTTTCGAGGTGCGCGGCGGGCGGCCAAAGGAGAGTTCAACCTGGTACAGATTTTCGTTCGCGATAATAACGTCGATCAAGCGCTCAAGGCCCTCAAGAAGAAAATGCAGCGCGAAGGCAGCTTCCGCGAGATGAAGCGCCACGTGCACTACGAGAAGCCCTCGGAGAAGCGCGCCCGCCAGAAGGCCGAGGCTGTTCGCCGCGCCCGCAAACTGGCCCGCAAGCGCATGCAGCGCGAAGGCCTGCTGCCGCCGCCGAAGCCCCGCGTGCCGGGCGTGGGTGGTCCGAGCCGCGGTTAAACCCCGCTCGACACCGAACGAAACGATCAAGGGCCGCCCCGGAAAACCGGAGCGGCCCTTTTCTTGTGCGCCCTTCTCCCCTCCGGGGGAGAAGGTGGCTCGCGAAGCGAGACGGATGAGGGGGATGCCGGCGGCGTGCTCCCTCGATCCAGTCTGACTACGACAGCCCCCTCATCCGGCCCTGCGGGCCACCTTCTCCCCCGAGGGGAGAAGGATTTCGTTACTTCCCCCCGCCCCGTGCGGCGCTGACGAAGCTCTTCCAGCTCAGCTTCACGTCCGACAGGGCTCCGGCCCGGAAGGCGCGGCCCGCGACCCAGACCATGAACAGGGCGAAGACCGCCATGCCGGCGATCGAGCCGAACAGCTCGATCATCGGCGGATCGGACGGCAGGCGCGCCATCATCACGAAGGGCGTGAAGAAGGGCACCATCGAGAGGATGCGGATCACCGGCGCGTCGGGCGAGCCGATGGCCATCTGCATGGTGAACATCGGGATGATGAGCACCATCATGATCGGCCCCATCAGGGTCTGGGCGTCGCGCGGCGTCTCGCAGAACGAGCCGATGGCGGCGAACAGCACGGCGTACATCAGATAGCCGCCGACCATGAAGGCCGCGAAATAGCCGAGCAGGCCGTCGTGCAGCAGCACGTCGCCGATCATCGCCGCCGTGTCCGGGAAGGTGGTCAGCAGACCCACCGCCCCGATCCCGCCCCAGGCCAGCAGCACCGTCAGGGTCAGCATGGCCACGCCCAGCACCTTGCCGGTCAGGATCTCCGTCGCCGAGGCCGAGGACAGCAGCACCTCGAGGATCTTGTTCGACTTCTCCTCCATCACGCTGTTCAGCAGGATGGAGGCGCCGGTCAGCACCAGCGACCACAGCAGGAAACCACCGGCCAGGCCGATGATCTGGGGCAGCTTGTCGCGGAACGAGACCTCGCCCGCGCCCGCTGACTTGGGCGAGAAGGCCTTCACCTCGGGCCGGAACCGTTCCGTGGCGTCGACCACGGCGGGATCGATGCCGGCCGTCTCCAGCACCGCCTTGCGGTTGGCCGCTTTCAGGGCGCTGCGCACGAAGTCCTGAACCGTGTCGTCCGTGGCCCGGGCGCTCCAGACCCGCGCCGCCGGTACGCCGTTCACACGCGTCAGGAAGACCACGGCATCCAGCCGTTCGGCCTTTTCGACCTCGTCGCCGAGGTAGTGGCGCACGACCGCGTCCTGGGCTTCGCCCGGCGCCGCGGCGGTGATGGCTGCGGGCGGCGCGACGATGCGCATCCTCGGCTTCGACAGGGCGGCGAGCGCATTGCCGGCGGCCCCGCTTCCGGCCGCGCCCGCGGTCTCCTGCGCCTTCTCGGCGGCTTCGCGGGCGTTGGCGGCGCGGCGATCGGCGTCGTCCTTCAGGGCGTCACGGACCGCCGCGGCGAGGCCCTGGGCCTCGACCCCTTCCTCGATCAGAACGACCTCACGAACCGGTTCGTTCGAGCGCATGAGGATCGGAATGAATCCGCCCAGCACCGCGAACAGCGGGAACGCCAGCAGCGACAGCCAGAAGCCGACGGTGCGGGCGTAGGCGCCGTACTCACGGCGCGCGATCAGGAGGATGCGGCTCATCGGGCGGCTCCCGGGCTGGTCGGTTTCACCGACTGGTCGTGGTCCGGATTGTCGCCGGTCAGGCCGATGAAGGCGTCGTGCAGGGTCGGTTCGCGCAGTTCGAAGCGGCGCACGTCCAGCCCGCCGAGGAAGGCCGCCTTGAGCGCTTCCTGCCCCCGTCCGCCGGCCGCCAGCGCCGCCTTCAGCACGCGCACGCCGTCATGCTCCGATACCGTCTCGACGCCGCTGACGCCCGGCAGGGCCGCCGCCGCCGCCGGGTCGATCGCGCCCTCAAGCTCCAGGAAGCGTTTCGAGGTCGCGCGCGCCTCGGTCACCGTGCCTTCGAACGCCTTCTGGCCCCGGGCCAGCAGCACGACCTTGTCGCACAGCCGCTCGGCGTGCTGCATCACATGGGTGGAGAACAGCACCGTGGCGCCGTCGGCGGCCAGCTGGCGGATCACCGCCTCCAGCCCCTGCTGGTTGACCGGATCGAGACCCGAGAAGGGCTCGTCGAGGATCACGAACTCCGGCCGGTGCACCACCGAGGCGATCAGCTGGACCTTCTGGGCCATCCCCTTGGACAGCTCCTTCATCTTCTTGCGCTTCGAGGCGCCCAGGCCCTGGGCGTCCAGCATCTCGCGCGCCCGCCGGCGCCCCTCGCCCGTCGGCAGGCCCTTCAGGGCGCCGAAGAAGGCGATGGCGTCGACCGGCGTCATCTTCTTGTAGAGGCCGCGCTCCTCCGGCAGGAAGCCGATCCGGTCGCGCACCTTGCGGCCGTCGTCGGCGCCGAGAATGTCGATCCGGCCCGCGCTGGCGGCCTGCAGTCCCAGGATCATGCGCAGGGTCGAGGTCTTGCCGGCGCCGTTCGGGCCGAGGAAGCCGCAGATGGTGCCCTTCTCGACCTGGAAGCTCAGATCGCGCACGGCCTGGAAATCGCCGTACCGTTTGCTCACCCCTTCGAGGGTCAACGCCGCCGCCATAATATCTTCCCTGCCCGTGTCTGTTCCGCTCAGGATTAGGTGTGTAAAGGACGTTTGACAAGACGAACTCGCACCGGCGATGCGCCGCTGTCATGAATTCCGTGTCATGTTCACCGACACGAGTCGCGCGTCCGATGAAAGCGTGAATGCCCTACGAAGCCTCTCCCTCTCCCGTGGCGCCCCAGGCCGGATCACGGCTCTGGACCGCCGGCGCCAGCACGGGGATCGCCATCGCCGTGCTCGTCGGCCTGGCCGTCTATCAGCCCGCCCTCGCGCCCTACCTGCTCGGCGGCTCCGCCCTGATCGGCTTCACCGCCTGGGCCCTCAACCGGAACCCGCCCGCCCCTGCCACGCCGACGGACGCGCCCGGCCTGACGCCCTCCGAGACGCCGCCGGTGACCGACGCGGCCTTGCTGGAAAGGGTGTTCGAGGCCCTGGCCGACCCGGTCCTGGTGGTGGCGGGCGGCGAGGCCGACGACATCGCCGGCCGTCGCATCGTCCTGGCCAACGCCGCCGCCCGCGACCTGCTGCGCATCCAGCGCGAGGGCGGGCTGCTGGTCCCCGTGCTGCGCGACCCGGCCGTGCTCGAGGCCGTGGATGAGGCGCTGTTCGGGGGCCTGACCCGCACCACCGACTATGCCGGCGTCGGCGCCCAGACGCGACACTGGCGCGCGGTCACCCAGCCCCTGGCCGAGGCGCAGTCGGGTCCGCTGGCCCTCGTGGTCCTGCGCGACGAGACCGAGGTGCGCCGCATGGAGCTGATGCGCGTCGACTTCCTCGCCAACGCCAGCCACGAACTGAAGACCCCGCTGGCCTCCCTGTCCGGCTTTATCGAAACGCTGAAGGGCCACGCCCGCGACGACCCGAAGGCGCGGGATCGCTTCCTCGACATCATGGCCACCCAGGCCGACCGGATGAGCCGTCTGGTCTCGGACCTGCTGTCCCTCAGCCGGATCGAGCTGAACGAACACATCCCGCCGGCCGGGCGCGTCGACCTCGCCCGCGCCGCCGCCGATGTCGTGGACGCCGTCAGCGTCCTGTCCGCCGAACGCGATGTCGTCGTCCAGCTCGAGGACCGCGAGACCAGCGCCCCCGTCAACGGCGACCGGGACGAGATCCTGCAGGTCGTCCAGAACCTGGTCGACAACGCCATCAAATACTCCCCCGCCGGCGGAACGGTCGAGATCGTGATCCGCCCCGACATCGCCCTGGACGAGGCCGCCGCGCCCTGGTCCGGCGGCAATCGCGGCGTCGGGGCGACCCGTTTGCCGCTGCTGACGCCCGACCGCGAGACCGGCCAGCGGTTCGCCGCCGTCACCGTGCGCGATCACGGCCCGGGACTGGCGCGCGAACACCTGCCGCGCCTGACCGAACGCTTCTATCGCGTCGAGGGCCAGAAGAGCGGCGAACGCCAGGGCACCGGCCTGGGCCTCGCCATCGTCAAACACATCGTCAACCGGCACCGGGGCGGCCTGACGGTCGAGAGCGCGCCGGGACAGGGTGCGGCCTTCACCGCCTATTTCCCCGTCGCCCCACGGCGTGACGACGTGACATCTTCATGACGGGGAGCCGATGCCGGGCCCTGCAGCGTAACAGAACTGTCATCCCCTCGTCGTAATCCGCTGACCATTCCGGGGCAGTTATCGGCCCGGGGCGATCCGGGCGACCGGCCTGCCCGATTCTGCTCTCCCGGACGTCCATGACCTGGCTTTTCCTGCCGATCCTGATCGCCGCAGCCGTCGCCGCCTATGTCGGCGGCCGCGCCCTGGCGAGTCGTCGTGCACGGGCGCTGCCGGCCGGCCAACGCTCCCATTCGCGCCCCGGTCAGCACGGCGCCTACGCCCTGATCTGGACCGCGGTCCCGGCCCTCGTCGTGCTGATGGCGGCGGCGGTCTTCGCACCCGACGTTGAGCGGCAGCTCACCGCGACCGGCGCGCCGGAGGCGGTGCAACAGCTCGAACCCTTCCGGCGCGAGGCCTTCTTCGCCGACGCCCGCGCCGTCGGAGACGGCCGCGCGGCGGTCCAGATCTGGCCGGCGCCCTACGCCGAACTCCTGCCGGCCGAGGGCCAGCGCGCCGCGCGCATCAGCCAGATGCTGTCCCTCGGCGGCATCGTGGGCGCGTCGCTGGCGGCGTTGCTGGGCGCCCTGTTCGTCTTCAGCCAGATCCGGCCGGGGATGCGGGCCCGCAACCGGGTCGAGGGCTGGATCGTCGGTCTGCTGTTCGCCTGTTCGGCCGTCGCCGTCCTGACCACCGTCGGCATCATCGCGTCACTCGTCTATGACTCCATCCGGTTCTTCGCTTCCGTGCCGATCGCCGAATTCCTGTTCGGCGCCCAGTGGAGCCCGCAGACCGCGATCCGCGCCGACCAGGTCGGTTCGACCGGCGCCTTCGGCGCCCTGCCCCTGTTCGCGGGCACCTTCCTCATCATGCTGATCGCCATGGCGGTGGCCGCGCCCGTCGGGCTGTTCTCGGCCATCTATCTGTCGGAGTACGCCGGGCCGGTCTTCCGCGCGACCGTCAAGCCGGTGCTGGAGATCCTCGCGGGCGTCCCCACCGTGGTCTACGGCTTCTTCGCCGCCCTGACCGTCGGCCCGGCCTTCCGCGCGTTCTTCAACGGCCTCGGCGCCCTGCTGGTCGGCGGCCCCCTCGACGGCCTCGGCCAGTATCTGATGCTGGTCCAGAACCAGATGGCGCTCGTCGCCGGCATGGTCATGGGCATCATGCTGATCCCCTTCGTCAGCTCCCTGTCGGACGACATCATCAACGCCGTGCCGCAGAGCCTGCGCGATGGCTCCTATGCGATGGGGGCCACCAGGTCCGAGACGGTGAAGCGGGTGCTGCTGCCCGCCGCCCTGCCCGGCGTCGCTGGCGCCATGCTGCTGGCCATGTCGCGGGCCATCGGCGAAACCATGATCGTCACCATGGCCGCCGGCCTCGCCGCCCGCCTGACCCTGAACCCGCTGGACACGGTCACCACCGTCACGGTCCAGATCGTCACCCTGCTGACCGGCGACCAGGAGTTCAACAGCCCCAAGACCTTGTCCGCCTTCGGGCTCGGCCTGACCCTGTTCCTGGTCACCCTGATGCTGAACATCGTCGCCCAGCGCATCGTCCAGACCTACCGGCAGCAGTATGACTGAGACGCCTGTCACACCGGAAATGCGCGCCCAACGCCTGCGCGCCGGTCTGAAGCGGCGCTACGCCCGCGAAGGCCGGTTCAAGCTCTATGGGCTGCTCGCCATCGGCGTCGCGGTCGGATTCCTGCTGCTGCTGCTGGGACGGATCATCGAACAGGGCCACACGGCCTTCTACACCCACACCATCACCGTGCCGGTCTATATGGACCCCGCCCGGGTCGATCGCGCCTATCCGCAGGGCACCAATTTCGAGCAGCTGGTCGCCGAGCAGCAACTGGTCCGCATGGGAATCGCCGACGACGCCCAGGGCACGAAGGCCGCGGCCATGCGCAGCCTGTTCTCATCCGAGCTCAAATTCGCCGCCGCCGCCCGCATCCAGGCCAATCCCAACCTGATCGGCCAGAGCGTGCCCATCGCCGCGCCCGTGTCCGACGATGCCGACCTGTTCTTCAAACACGAGATTTCCCGCGCCACGCCGGCCGATCAGCGCCGCCTGAGCGACGAACAGATCGACTGGCTGGACCGGATGAAGGCCTCGGGCCAGGTCGCCGCCCACTTCAACACCGGCCTGTTCACCAAGGGCGACTCCACCGAGCCCGAACTGGCCGGGGTTCTCGGCGCCGTCGTCGGCTCGGCCCTGATGCTGCTGGTCACCGCCTTCATCGCCATTCCGCTGGGCGTCGGCGCGGCCCTGTATCTGGAAGAGTTCGCGCCGCGCGGCCGGATCACCGACCTGATCGAGGTCAATATCAACAACCTCGCCGCCGTGCCGTCGATCATCTACGGCCTGCTGGGTCTGGCCCTGTTCATCAACTGGATGCACCTGCCGCGCGCCAGCCCCCTGGTCGGCGGCCTGGTCCTGGCCCTGATGGCCCTGCCGACCATCATCATCGCCACCCGCTCGTCGCTGAAGGCCGTGCCGCCGTCGATCCGCGAGGCCGCCCTGGCCATGGGCGCGTCGAAGACCCAGACGGTGTTCCAGCATACCCTGCCGCTGGCCATGCCCGGCGTCATGACGGGCGCCATCATCTCCATGGCCCACGCCCTCGGCGAGACGGCGCCCCTGCTGCTGATCGGCATGGTCAGCTTCATCCCGGGCATCCCCGCCTCGCTCGGCGAGCCGACGGGCGCCCTGCCGTCGCTGGTCTACATCTGGGAGAACGCGTCCGAGCGCGCTTTCCACGAACGGACGGCCGCGGCCATCCTTGTCCTCCTCGCCTTCATGATCGTCATGAACGCCGCCGCCATCTTCCTGCGGCGACGCTTTGAACGTCGGTGGTAAGCTAATGAAGTTCAACCTCTTTCGCGCCGCGGACGGAACCGAGGGCGGCTCACCCGCCGCTCCGCCCGTGATCGCGGCCCCGCCCGTCGTGCACAATTCCGCGCCGATGGGCCCGACCAAGATCGCGGCCCGCGACGTCTCGGTCTTCTACGGAGAGAAGCAGGCGCTTTTCGACGTCTCTCTGGACATCCCGGACAAGACCGTCACCGCCCTGATCGGCCCGTCGGGCTGCGGCAAGTCGACCTTCCTGCGGACCATGAACCGCATGAACGACACCATCCCGGGCTGCAAGGTCACCGGCCGGATCGAGATGGACGGCGACGACATCAATGCGAAGTCGGTCGATCCGGTGCTGCTGCGCGCCCGCGTCGGCATGGTCTTCCAGAAGCCCAATCCCTTCCCCAAGACCATCTACGAAAACGTCGCCTACGGCCCCCGCATCCACGGTCTGGCTGCGTCCAAGGGCGAACTGGACGGCGTGGTCGAGGCCTCGCTGAAGCGCGCCGGCCTGTGGGAAGAAGTCGCCGACCGCCTGCACTCGCCCGGCACCGGCCTGTCCGGCGGCCAGCAGCAGCGTCTGGTCATCGCCCGCGCCATCGCGGTCGAGCCCGAAGTCATCCTGATGGACGAGCCCTGCTCGGCCCTGGACCCGATCGCCACCGCCCGGATCGAGGAGCTGATCGACGAGCTGCGCGAGCGCTACTGCATCGTCATCGTGACCCACTCCATGGCCCAGGCTGCGCGCGTCAGCCAGCGCACCGCCTTCTTCCACCTCGGCCGGCTGGTCGAGACCGGCGACACCGAGGACATCTTCACCAATCCCCGCGAGCGGCGCACGCTGGACTACATCACCGGAAGATTCGGCTGATGCCCCAGCACACCGTCAAGGCCTATGGAGACGAGCTCAACCAGCTCACGGCCGAGGTCGCCCGCATGGGCGGTCTCGCCGAGGCCCAGGTCGCCGACGCCGTCGATTCCGTGGCCCGCCGCGACGTCGCCCTGGCTCGCGCCGTCGTGGATCGCGACGCCCGGCTGGACGCCATGCACCGCGACATCGAGCGCAAGGCCATCCGCCTGATCGCCCTGCGCCAGCCGGTCGCCTCCGACCTGCGCCGCACCCTGGCCTCGATGAAGCTGGCCATGGATCTGGAACGCACCGGCGACCTGGCCAAGAACATCGCCAAGCGCGGCCTGATCCTCGCCGAGGGCGAGCCGATGCAGCCCCTGACCCGGTCGATCGAGCGGATGGGCAAGCTCGTCTCCATGCGCCTGCGCGACGTGCTGGACGCCTATGCCGCCGCCGAGATCGACCGCGCCATCGCCGTCTGGAACACCGATGACGAGGTCGACGAGCACTACAACGCCCTGTTCCGCGAGCTGCTGACCTACATGATGGGGGACCCGCGCACGATCACGGCCGGGACCCATCTGCTGTTCATGGCCAAGAACCTCGAGCGCATCGGCGACCACGCCACCAACATCGCCGAAACCATCTACTACGAGATCACCGGCCAGGAGTTCACGGGCGAGCGCCCGCGCTGGAACCCCGACGCCGCCGAAGCCGCCCCCGAACCGCCGACGCCCGTCTGAACCCGGAGAATATCCCGTGCAGCCCTATGTTCTGGTGATGGAAGACGAGGACGCCCTGGCGACCCTCCTGTCCTACAACCTTGAAAAGGAAGGCTATCGCGTCGTGGTCGCCGCCGACGGCGAGGAAGGCATGCTGCAGATCGAGGAGCGTCTGCCCGATCTGGTTCTGCTGGACTGGATGCTGCCCAAACTGTCGGGGATCGAGGTCTGCCGTCGCATTCGCGGCAAGTCCGAGACGCGCAACATGCCGATCATCATGCTGACCGCGCGCGGCGAGGAGAGCGACCGCATCCGCGGCCTCGACACCGGCGCCGATGACTATCTGACCAAGCCCTTCTCGATGAGCGAGCTGATCGCCCGCATCCGCGCCGTCCTGCGCCGCATCCGCCCGGGCCTGGCTGACGACCGCCTCAACCACGGCGACATCGTCATCGACAGGGTCGCCCACCGCGTCCGCCGCGCCGGCAACGAGATCCACCTCGGCCCGACCGAATTCCGCCTGCTCGACCACCTGATGCAGCACCCGGGCCGCGTCTTCAGCCGCGAACAGCTGCTGGACGCCGTCTGGGGAAGCGACGTCTACGTCGAGGCCCGCACGGTCGACGTCCACGTCGGCCGCCTGCGCAAGGCGCTGAACGTCGAGGGCACCGTCAATCCGATCCGCACGGTCAGGTCGGCAGGGTATTCGCTGGATCTGGGGGGATAACTCCACCCGCTTTCGTCATTCCGGCGAAGGCCGGAACCCGGCGGCGCCGCGACGGCGGCGAAACACCGGGATTCGTTGCAAGGCTCGCTACCCTGATTGCCTGAGCGTCCGACAGGGTCGCGCTGCCGCGCGCCGCTGGGTCCCGGGGTTCGCTTCGCGCCCCCGGGATGACGATAGCCGACAGGGCCGTTGCCCTTCCTTCCGTCCCCCAACACGCTAGGCTCCCCTCCCCAGTTCGAGGAGCCGTTCCATGCGACGCCGCACCTTCCTTTCAACCCTGCCCGCCGGCGCCCTGCTGGCCGGGGCCACCGCAGCGACCGCCGCGGGCGCGCCTTCCCCCGCCGCGGCCCCGCCCCGCCAGGCCGCCCCCGCCGATCCCTACGCAGGCATCGGCCCCGGCAACCGCAACAGCGGCGTCCAGTTCGTCGGCCGCTCCACCGTCTGGGGCGCGCACGGCGCCGCCGCCACGGCCCATCCCCGCGCCACCCTGATCGGCATCGACACCCTGCGGCGCGGCGGTTCGGCGATCGATGCGGCCATCGCCATCAACGCCGCCCTCGGCTTCCTCGAACCCACCGCCAACGGCATCGGCGGCGACGCCTTCTGCATGCTGTGGGACCCGGCCCAGCGGAAGGTCGTCGGCTTCAACGGCTCGGGGAACAGCCCCCGCGGCCTGTCGCTGGAAACCGCCCGGTCGAAGAAGGCCGAGGACGGCTATCTGCCGCCCTATGGCGCCGTCACGGTCAACGTCCCCGGCACGGTCGACGCCTGGTGGAGCGCCCACCAGCGCTACGGCAAACTGCCCTGGGCCGACGTCCTGCTGCCGGTCGCCGAGCTGTGCGAGGAGGGCGTGCCCATGCCCCAGCTGATCGCCTGGTATCTCGAACGGAACATGGCGGGCTTCGACCGCCGCTCGGCGATCATCGAGGAGAACGACAACCGCAAGAAGGTCTACGCCCCCGACGGCCGCACCCCGAAGGTCGGCGAGGTCTTCGCCAACCCCGACCTGGGCCGCACCCTGCGCCTGATCGCCGAGGGCGGGCGCGACGCCTTCTATGAGGGCGTCATCGCCGACCATATCGAACGCTATTTCCGCCGCATCGGCGGCTGGATGATGAAGGCGGACCTCGCCCCACACCGCACCGAATGGGTCGAGCCGATCCGCACCGACTATCGCGGCGTCGACGTCTATGGCCTCGGCCCCAACACCCAGGGCCTGTCGACCAACCAGATCCTCAACATCTGCGAGCGGTTCGACCTCAAGGGCATGGGCTTCCAGTCCGCCGCCTCGATCCACCATCAGGCCGAGGCCAAGCGACTGGCCTTCGAGGACCGGGCGAAATGGTTCGCCGACGACCGCTTCAGCCGCACGCCGGTCGAGTGGCTGAACTCAAAGGCCTACGCCGCCGAACGCGCCGCCCTGATCCGGCCCGACCGGGTCATGGACCGCGCCTTCCCCGGCGATGCGCCGACCCGGGGCGACACGACCTATTTCAGCGTCGCCGACAGGGACGGCATGATGGTCAGCTGGATCCAGTCCAACTACCGCGGCATGGGTTCCGGCCTCGTCCCTGACGGTCCCGACGGATCGACGCTGGGCTTCATGTTCCAGGACCGCGGCGAGCTGTTCGCCCTGACCGACGGCCATCCCAACGTCTACGCCCCCGGCAAACGGCCCTTCCACACCATCATCCCCGGCTTCGCCTGCAAGGGCGGCGAGCCCTGGATGGCGTTCGGTGTCATGGGCGGCGGCATGCAGCCCCAGGGGCAGGCCCAGATCATCATCAACATGGTCGACTACGGCCTCGACCCGCAGGAGGCCGGCGACGCGCCGCGCTGGCAGCACGAGGGCTCGTCCGAGCCCACCGGCCATCCGTCCGAAGGCGTCGGCACCCTGTTCCTCGAGACCGGCGTCCCGGCGGCGACGAAGGTCCAGCTGGAGGCTATGGGCTGGGTCACGGGCGGCCCCAACGGCGGCTTCGGCGGCTATCAGAATGTGGTCCGGCAGGTGAACGGGCGCGGGCCGTGGACCTATGGCGCGGCGACGGAGATGCGGAAAGACGGGATCGCGCTGGCGTACTGATCCGGTGCCACGCCGCTGACATATTCGACCGGCCTTCTGCACACGCGCCGGTAGGTGCGCGTGTCAACCGTGAGTTTCTTATGCTGGCCCTGTTCGCCGCCGCCGCACTGATGGCCACGCCCTGTGCGCCGCCCGTCGGCCACGAGGTCCTGTGGACGGCCGAGACCCGGTTCGTGATCGTCGGCGAAATCCACGGCACGGCGGAATCGCCCGCCGCCTTCGCGCAACTGGTCTGCGCCGCGGCGGCCCAAGGGCCGGTGACGGTGGCGCTCGAACTTCCGGTGACTATGCAGCCGCAGCTGGACGCCTTTCTGACGGCGTCGGACGACGCGGCCGCCGCCGCCATCCTGCAGCCCACCATATTCGGCGACTTCAGCAAGGCCGACGGCCGCACCAGCCTGGCCATGGTCGAGATGATGCAGGCGATCCGCCGCCTGAAGGCGGATGGGCGCGATGTGACCCTCCGCGCCTTCCAGCCGTCCACGCCCCGCCCGCCCGCCTTCGACCAGAACTACTATGAACTCGACATGGCGTCGGCGCTGGTCACGGCCGCGGCCGAGCGCCCCGAGGCACGCGTGCTGGTCCTCGTCGGCAACATCCACGCCAGCAAGACCCGCTTCGAACGGCTCGATCTCCTGCCCGCCGCGGCCCACCTGCCGCGCAAGGCGACCGTCAGCCTGAACGTCGCCCAGCAGGGCGGCCAGTCGTGGAGCTGTCAGGCGAACGGCTGCCGCGCCTATGACTCCATAGCGCGCTACGACGCCGGAGCGCGCGGCGTGATCATGGGGCCGGTCAGCGAAGGCGCCTGGGACAGCGTGCTGGCGATCGGGCCGGTCACAGCCTCGCCGCCGATGGCGGGCGAGCCGGATCAGCCCCCCGCCGCGATCTCCTCCGGCTCCAGCTCATAGACGGTCGCGCAGTATTCGCAGGTCACCCGGATCTTGCCGTCCGCCTCGACCATGTCCGCCCGCTCGGCCGCGTCGAACGAGGTCAGCACGCTGGCGATCCGCTCGCGCGAACAGCGGCACTGCGCCACCAGGGCCCTGGCGTCCTCCAGCCGCACCCCGTCCTCGTGGAACAGGCGGTACAGAAGGGTCTCCGGCGTGATCGTCGGGTCCAGAAGCTCGTCATCGGCCAGGGTCTGGAACAGGGCCCGCGAGCGGTCCCACGCCTCCTCGGTCGAGCCGCGCGCATCGTCGCCGGCGATCAGCTGGATCAGGGCCCCGCCGGCGCGCCAGGCCGTACCCGTCTCACTGACCACCGAGCCGACGGCCAGCCGCACCCGGGTCGGGATCTGCTCGGACTGCTGGAAATAGTGTTCGGCCGCCAGCGACAGGCTCTCGCCCTCGATCGGGGTGATGCCCTGGGTGCGTTCGAAATCGGGGCCGCGGTCCAGCGTCATCACGAACACCCCCTGCCCCAGCAGGGAGCGCGCGCCCGGCCGGGCGAAGCCCCGGGACGCCGCCGCGACCTCGTCCTCGTCGAACCGGCAATAGCCGCGCATGTGGCCGTTGGTGTCATAGTCGGCGACGACATAACGCACCGGCCCGTCGCCCTGCGCCTGGACGATCAGCCGGCCCTCGAACTTCAGGCTGGATCCCACCAGCGCCGCAAGGGCGCAGGCTTCGCCCAGCAGGGCCGCAACCGGCTCGGGATAGGCGTGGGCCGACAGGATGGCGTCGATGGTCTCGCCCAGCCGCACGATGCGGCCGCGCACGGGCCATCCCTCGATCTGGAAGGCGGCGGCCAGATCGTCGACGGGCGCGTGGGCGGCGTGGTCATGCGCGTGATCGGTCACGGGCGGTCCTCGAAACGGCGAAACAGGGGAAGCGCCGTCAGATAGGCGCACCAGTCGCGAATGGTAAGGCCTGCGTGCTACAGCAGGAACCGGCGGGGTTTCGGCCCCGTTCCAGCAGCCCGACACGAACACACCGACCCGGCGGTTTCATGACCAAAGCGACGCTCAAGCCTCTGAACGAACAGTCCATCGTCATTACAGGCGCCACCTCGGGCATCGGCCTGGCGACCGCGCGTCGGGCGGCGCGGGCGGGGGCCTGTGTCTTCCTGATCGCGCGGGGCGAAGGCGACCTGAAGGCGCTGTGCGAGGAACTGCAGGCCACCGGCGCCCGCGCGGCCTGGGCCGTCGCCGACGTCGCCGACCACGCGGCCCTGTCCGAGGCGGCGGAAAAGTGCGTGCGGCTGTTCGGCGGCTTCGACACCTGGGTCAACAACGCCGGCGTCTCCATCTACGGCGCGATCAGCGTGACCGATCTGGACGACCAGCGGCGGCTGTTCGAAACCAACTACTGGGGCGTGGTCAACGGTTCGCTGGTAGCGGCCGAGCATCTGCG
>CAYNNT010000022.1:0-34237 GCA_964398675.1 uncultured Brevundimonas sp. | reverse complement strand
CGCATTTTTCAGCCCGACGCGCAGCGCCTTGTGTCCGCCGGCCTCGGTCAGGGCGCGTACCCGCTCGGCCGCCGCGTCCGTCAGGGTGACGACGGCGGGGCGTGGGCGGCGCGGACGAGGCGTTGTCTGAAGCTCGGTCATCGGGCGGTCCATCAGAACATGTTCAGGGCCAGCTTGGCCTCGTCGCTCATCTTCGAGGGGTCCCAGGGGGGATCGAAGGTCAGTTCTGCGCGCGCCGACCTCACGCCCTCGACCTTCATCACCGCCTGCTCGACCCAGATCGGCATCTCGCCGGCCACGGGGCAGCCCGGCGCGGTCAGGGTCATCTCGACCACCACGTCGCGGTCGTCGGACAGGTCGACCTTGTAGATCAGCCCCAGCTCATAGATGTCGACCGGGATTTCCGGGTCGAACACCGACTTCAGCGCCTCGATGATGCCGTCCGTCATCCGGTCGATCTCGGCCTGGGCCAGGGCGCTCTTCTGCGGCGCGTCCCAGGCTTCGGCGAAGGCCGCGCTGTCGGTCTTTTCGGTCGTCGGATCGCTCATGCGAAGAACTCACGGGCCTTGATCAGGGCGTCGGCAAAGGCGTCGGCGTCCTCGAGGGTGTTATATAGGGCGAAGCTGGCGCGGGCGCTCGATGTGATGCCGAACCGGCGTGACAGCGGCTCTGCGCAATGCAGACCAGCGCGCACGGCGACGCCGTAGCGGTCCATCACCTGGGCGATGTCATGGGCGTGGGCGCCCTCGACGGTGAAAGTGAAGATGGCCCCCTTCCCCGCCGCGGTTCCAATCTCCTTCAGCCAGTTCAGGCCGTCCAGCCGCCCCCGCACCCGATCCATGAGCGTCTGTTCGTGGGCCCGGACAGCCGCGGCGTCATACTGCATCAGCCAGCCGATCGCGGCGCCGAGGCCGATGGCCTCAAGGATCGGCGGCGTCCCCGCCTCGAACCGATGAGGCAGGCCCGCCCAGGTCACCGCATCCTCGGTGACCGTGGCGATCATCTCGCCCCCGCCCTGATACGGCGGCAAGGCCTCAAGCGCGGCGCGCTTGCCGTACAGACCGCCGATGCCCGTCGGCCCGAACAGCTTGTGGCCGGTGAAGACATAGAAGTCGGCATCCAGCGCCTGGACGTCTGCGCTGCAGTGCACCGCCCCCTGGCAGCCATCGACCAGGATCAGCGCGCCCGCCGCATGGGCAAGATCCGCGATGGCGCGGACGTCGTTCACCGTGCCCAGCACGTTCGACATATGGGTCACGGCCACCAGCCGGGTCCGCGGACCGATCAGCGCTGCCAGCGCCGCCATGTCCAGCGCGCCGTCGTCGGTGACCGGCGCCCATTTCAGCACCGCGCCGAAGCGCTCACGCAGCATGTGCCAGGGCACGATATTGGCGTGGTGCTCCATCTGGGTGACGACGATCTCGTCGCCCGGCCGGATGGACTGGCCGAGGCCCGCCGCGACCAGATTGATCGCCTCGGTCCCACCCTTGGTCCAGACGATCTGGTCAGGGGTTTCCGCATTCAGGAACCGCGCCATGCTCTCGCGCGAAGCCTCGAAAGCCTCGGTCGTCTCATTGGCCAGCGTATGCAGGCCACGATGGACGTTGGCGTAGGAATGCTCCATCGCCGCCGTCAGGGCGTCGATCACCGCCCGCGGCTTCTGCGCCGAGGCCGCCGAGTCCAGATAGACCAGCGGCTTGCCGTTCACCGTCCGCGAAAGGATCGGGAACTGGGCGCGCGCCGCATAAGGGTCAAAGGTGATCACAGGCGAGCCGTCAGCCATTCCCGCACCACCTCTCTCGCGCCCTCGTGCGCGATCCGGTCGACGACCTCGATCAGGAAGGCCTCGGTCAGAAGCGCCCGGGCCTCGTCGGCCGGAATGCCGCGCTGCTGCATGTAGAACAGGGCGCTCTCGTCCAGATTTCCGACCGTATTGCCATGCGCGCACTGCACGTCGTCGGCATAGATTTCGAGCTCGGGCTTGGCGTCGACCTCGGCCCGTTCGCCGAGGATCAGGGCATGGTGGCCCATCCGCGCATCGGTGCCGTCTGCCCCACGCTCGACGATGATCTTGCCCTGGAAGACGCCGCGCGCCGTGTCGCGCACCACGCCCTTGGTCAGCTGGCTGGTGACGCCATTGGCCGCGACATGATCGACCACGGTCGTCAGGTCCGCCTGCCGCTCGCCCGACAGCACATAGACGCCGTCCAGCCGCACGTCGGCGCCCTGCGCCCGGTGCGTCACCTGGGTCTCGAGCCGTTGGAGCTTCGCCCCGGTCGTCAGGATGGTCTGGCGATAGAGCCCCCCCGCCTCGACCTTCACCCGCGCCTGGGTGATCGAGATGGCGTCCGCCGGCTCATCGGTCAGCACGATCCGGGTCACTTCGGCGCCGCGCGCCACATCCAGCTCCAGCCGGTTGTTCGCCACCCAGGCCGAACCCTGTCCCTCATGGCTCTCCAGCAGCAGCAGCTTCGCCCCGGCCCGCACCGAGATGCGCGCGGTCAGGGCGTGGCCGGTCCCCTCGGCCCGCGAGAGCAGCCGCAGGCGCACGGTTTTGTCGCCTGAGACCGACATCGTGGTCTCGCCCACGGCCCGGCCGTTGACAAACACCATGGCCTCGCCGCCCAGGGCCTCGAACGGCCCGCCGCCCACCAGCGGCACCGTGGCCGAAGGCGAAGGCGCGGGCGCCTCGCGGAGATATTTCCTCAGGTCGCTGTATTTCCAGGCCTCCACCCGGCGCGAGGGGAAGCTGGAAGCGTCCTTCAGATCGATGAGCGGAAGGGCGTTCACGCCGGCTCCATCGCGTATTTGTCGTAACCCTCGGCCTCGAGCTGCAGCGCCAGCTCAGGCCCGCCCGAGGCCACGATCCGGCCCGCGGCCAGCACATGCACGCGGTCGGGTTTGATGTAGTCGAGCAGCCGCTGATAGTGGGTGATCACCAGCATGGCGCGGTCGGGCGAACGCAGGGCGTTGACCCCTTCGGACACGATCCGCAGGGCGTCGATGTCGAGGCCGGAATCGGTCTCGTCGAGGATCAGCAGCGACGGCTCCAGCAGGGCCATCTGCAGAATCTCCATCCGCTTCTTCTCGCCGCCCGAGAAGCCGACGTTCAGCGGCCGCTTGAGCATGTCGAAATCCATCTTCAGCGCCGTCGCGGCCGCCTTGACCAGCTTCAGGAAGTTCGGCGCCGAGACCTCGTCCTCGCCGCGCGCGCGCCTCTGGGCGTTCAGCGCCGTGCGCACGAACGTCAGCGCCGGCACGCCGGGAATCTCGATCGGATACTGGAACGACAGGAAGACGCCCCTTGCCGCGCGTTCGGCTGGCTCCAGACCCAGCAGGTCCTCGCCCTTCCACGACACCCCGCCCTCGGTCGCCTCATACCCGGGCCGCCCGGCCACGGCGTAGCCCAGCGTCGACTTGCCGGCCCCGTTCGGCCCCATGATGGCGTGCACCTCGCCCGCCGGAACGTCGAGCGTCAGGCCCTTGAGGATCGGCTTGTCGCCGACGGAGACGTGGAGGTTGGAGATGGAAAGCATGGTTGGGTCAGTCAAAGTGAACAACGCGGTCAAACGGACCGCTTCCAGATGAAAATGTTGAGCCAGATCACAATCGCGAACAGGGCCACGCCGCCAATGCCCGCCAACCAGAAAGAACCCTTCGAGGCGGCGTGGGCCACAAGGAAGAACATCCCGAACAGGATCGGCATCAAGACCGCGAGGAAGAGCCAGCCCTTCCAATGAAGAGGGATCCAAACCCAACGGGCGAACCAGATTTCACGCGGAGCCATCACCCCACGCTCCCTTCCAGACTGATCGCCACCAGCTTCTGCGCCTCGACGGCGAACTCCATCGGCAGCTTCTGCATCACGTCGCGGACGAAGCCGTTGACCAGCAAGGCCACCGCCTCTTCCTGCGACAGGCCCCGCTGCTGGGCGTAGAACAACTGGTCGTCGGACAGGCGGGTCGTCGTCGCCTCGTGCTCCAGCTGGGCCGAGCCGTTGCGGGCCTCGATATAGGGCACGGTATGCGAGCCGCAGTCCTTGCCGATCAGCAGGCTGTCGCACTGGGTGAAGTTGCGCACCCCCGTCGCCTTCGGATGCACCGACACCAGACCGCGATAGGTCGAGTCCGATTTCCCCGCCGACACCGCCTTGGCGATGATCCGGCTCTTCGAATTCTTGCCCAGATGGATCATCTTGGTGCCGGTGTCGGCCTGCTGATGTCCGTTGGTGATGGCGATCGAATAGAACTCCCCCGAGCTCTCCTCGCCCTTCAGGATGCAGGACGGATATTTCCACGTCACCGCCGAGCCGGTCTCGACCTGGGTCCAGGAAACCTTCGACCGGTCGCCGCGGCAGTCCGCGCGCTTGGTGACGAAATTATAGATGCCGCCCTTGCCCTCGGCGTCGCCGGGGTACCAGTTCTGGACTGTCGAATATTTGATCTCGGCGTCGTCCAGGGCGACCAGCTCGACCACGGCCGCATGCAGCTGGTTCTCATCGCGCATCGGGGCGGTGCAGCCCTCCAGATAGGAACAGTAGCTGCCCTTGTCGGCGATGATCAGGGTCCGCTCGAACTGCCCCGTCTGGCTCGCATTGATGCGGAAATAGGTCGACAGCTCCATCGGGCAGCGCACGCCCGGCGGGATGTAGACAAACGATCCGTCCGAAAAGACCGCGCTGTTCAGCGCCGCGAAATAGTTGTCCGAGACCGGCACCACCGAGCCCAGATACTTGCGCACCAGCTCAGGATGTTCGCGCAAGGCCTCGGAAATCGGCATGAAAATCACGCCCACCTTCGCCAGCTCGGCCTTGAAGGTGGTGACCACCGAGACGCTGTCGAACACTGCGTCCACGGCATAGCGCGCCGCGCCCTCGACCCCGGCCAGCACCTCCTGCTCCTTCAGCGGGATGCCCAGCTTCTTGTAGATTTCGAGGAGTTCCGGATCGACCTCGTCCAGCGACTTCGGCCCGTCCTTCTTCTTCGGCGCGGCGTAGTAGAACAGGCTCTGGTAGTCGACCGGCGTGTATTTCACCGACGCCCAGGTCGGCTCCTCCATCGCCAGCCAGCGCTCATAGGCGGCCAAACGCCATTCCAGCATCCACGCCGGCTCGCCCTTCTTCTCGGAGATGAAGCGGACGATGTCGGCGCTCAGCCCGCGCGGGGCGTATTCCGTGTCGATGTCAGAGATGAAGCCGTGCTCGTACTTCTCCAGCGCGGCGACGGCGTCGATGGTCTTCTGGACAGCGGCCATCAGGCGTCGGCTTTCTGGCGCTCGGCGGCGCGCACGCGGTGTTTGGCATAGGCCTCGACCCAGGCGGCGGCGAACCGCTTCCAGTCGTCCTCGACCGTGCCCCAGCCGCCCGAGATGCGGATGCCGCCGGTGGCCAGGGCGATGCGGCCCGTGGCCACAATGGCCCGCGACGGCTTGGTCTTGCCCGAGGAACAGGCCGATCCGGCCGAGACCATCAGCCCCATAAGATCGAGGGTGATCAGCTGTTGCGGGCTCTCCCAGTCGGGCACGGCCATAAACAGGGTGTTGGGCAGGCGATCAGCGCCCTCGCCGATTATCGCGGCGCCGGCGGCCTTGACCACGGTCTCGGCCGCATCGCGCCAGGCGGCGTGCGCCTGTGCGGCCGGCAGGTCGCGCGCGGCGCAAACGGCTGAGGTGCCAAAGCCGGTGATCCCCGGTACATTCTCGGTCCCGGCGCGCAGACCCCGCTCCTGCCCCGCGCCATGAAGAATGCGCACAGCCTCGCGGCCCTCGGCCATGACGAGGGCCCCGACGCCCTGCGGTCCGCCCAGCTTGTGCGCGGACAGGGTCAGGCTGTCGGCCATGAGGGTGCGGATATCGACGGGGATCTTGCCCGCCGACTGGATGGCGTCGACGTGCAGCCAGCCGCCCGCCGAACGAACCAGCCGCGCCGCCTCGGCGATGGGCTGGATGACGCCGCTCTCATTGTTGGCGTGATGGATGGCCACCACCGCCCGGCCCGGCTGACCGAGCAGCTCGCGCAGCTTGTTCAGGTCCACGACGCCGCGCGCATCGACCGGCAGCATAGCCACCGGCTTGCCGGAGGCCATCGCCGCCTCGGCGACGCAGGGATGTTCGGTCGCGCCGACGATCAGCCGCTCGCAGCCCGCCGCGAGGGCGCTGAGGATCGCCTGGGCGTTGGATTCCGTGCCGCCGCTGGAGAAGACCACCGCCGTCGGATCAGCCCCGACCAGCTCGGCCACCTGCGCCCGCGCCGTTTCGATCCGCGCCCGCGCCCGGCGGCCCGCGGCATGCACGGCCGACGGATTGCCGTTGTCGGCCAGCGCCTTCGCCATCACGTCCTGAACCTCGGGACGGACGAGGCCGGAGGCGTTGTAGTCCAGATAGACGCCGGTCACGCCGCCACTCCCACTTCAGCTTCGGTCGCCCGGCGGCGCGCGCCGGTGCGGTTCATCACCACGTCTTCCAGTGAAACCCCGGCCAGATAGCGGTGGATCTCGTCGCCGAGGTCCTCCCACAGATTGTGGGTGATGCAGCGTTCGCCGGCCATCATACAGCCCTTGGGCGACGAATGGCCGATGCAGCGGGTGGCGCGGATGGGTTCGTCCACGGCCAGAACGATCTCGGCCACCACCGTCTCATGCGCGCCCTTGGCCAGGCGGTAGCCGCCGCCGGGACCGCGCACGCTCTGCACCAGACCGCTCTTCCGCAGGCGGGCGAACAACTGCTCAAGATAGCTCAGCGAAATCTCCTGGCGCGTCGCGATCTCCGCCAGCGACACGGCCCGGACCCCGCCGTCGGCCTGCCCGTTCCGGGCCAGATCGGCCATCGCCATCACGGCGTATCGTCCCTTGGTCGACAGACGCATCGCACACCTTCAAAAATCGCGCGCTTTTCAGGGCTCTTGTGCTAGAACCCGCGCCTTCGCAAAGGCGTCGACGCGCACGCGGGACTTAGAAAGTCCTACCGCTGCGGTCAAGTATTACGCAGGTGCGAAACGACAGTTGAACACGGAATTCGACGCATATGCCTGAAGTCATCCTGCCCGGCGCCTCTGGCCGTATCGAAGGCCGCTACTCGCCCGGCAAACGTCCGAACGCGCCGATCGCCCTGATCCTGCATCCGCACCCCAAGGCGAACGGGCATATGAACAACCCGGTCACCGTGACCCTGTACCAGCTGTTCCAGAAGCGCGGCTTCGCGACGCTGCGTTACAACAGCCGCGGCGTCGGCAAGTCACAGGGCGAGTTCGACTCGGGCATCGGCGAACTGGCCGACGCGGCCACCGCCCTCGACTGGCTGCAGTCCAACAATCCCGGCGCCTCCCAGACTTGGGTCGCCGGCTATCAGTTCGGCGCCTATATCGGCATGCAACTGCTGATGCGCCGCCCGGAGACGGACGGCTTCATCTCGGTCTCGCCGCCCTCGAACATGTACGACTTCAGCTTCCTGGCGCCCTGCCCGGCCTCGGGCCTGTTCCTGCACGGCACCAATGACACCGTCGTCCCGCCGGTCGAGGTCGAGCGCGTGGTCAACAAGCTGCGCACCCAGAAGGGCATCATCATCGACTATGAGCTGGAAGAGGGCGCGACCCATTTCTGGCAGGACCACATCGGCGCGGTCGAAACGCGGGTCGGCGCCTATCTGGACAAACGGCTGACGGAAAAGCCGGCGTAAGGCTCACACATGTTCCGCTCATCCCGGCGAAAGCCGGGACCCAGTCCTGTCCAGCTTGACGCTGGCGTTTCAGGATTGTCGGCCTGGGAAATCGCATAGACCGTTCACCCAAAGCACTGGGTCCCGGCTTTCGCCGGGATGAGCGGATATTTTGATGGCTCAGTAGAGCAGATACGGCCGCCGCAGCTCCACCCAGGCCGCCTCGTCCGGCCCCGCCAGCGCCTCCAGATCGGCCGGCGTCGCCGCCGCGTCGTCGACCCACTCCCGCAGCCCCGGCCCGCCGTTGATCACGTCGATGGCCAGCTTGTCGAAGACGTACTCGTACGGGAAGTCTCTCCACAGGGCGTAGGCCGGATACAGCCGCCGGATCGCCTTGAAGCCCAGCGCCTGCAGCCTCCACGGCCGGAACGCGGCATGGTCATAGGCCGGGTCGTCGACGTGGATCTGCACCCCGTTGCACAGCTGGTGCACATGTTTGTGGAAGGTCGGCTCGAACCAGCAGTCGCGAAGGCGGCAGCCCTCCAGCCACTCCGGCGCGAACGCCTGCATCTCGGCGATCACCGCCCGGGCGTCGATGTCCGGCGCGCCGAACAGCTCCAGAGGCCGCGTCGTGCCGCGGCCCTCGGACAGGGTCGTCCCCTCCAGCATCACCGTGCCGGCATAGGCCCGCGCCATCGAAAGGTTCGCGGCGTTCGGGCTGGGGTTGATCCAGCTGCGCTCGCCGATCGGCCAGCCGAAGCCCGGCCCCTGCTCCGGCGCCCAGCCGTCCATCTCGATGACGCGGTATTCCACATCCAGTTTGAAATGGTCGATGAACCAGCGGCCCATCTCGCCCAGGGTCATGCCGTGCCGCATCGGCATCGGCCCCGCCCCGACGAAACTCTCCCAGCCCGGCAGCAAGGTCGTGCCCTCGACGGGCCGTCCGGCGGGGTTGGGGCGGTCCAGCACCCAGACCGCCTTGCCGTGCTTCGCCGACTCTTCCAGCACATAGAGCAGCGTCGTCACGAAGGTGTAGATGCGGCAGCCCAGGTCCTGCATGTCGACCAGCAGGACGTCGAACGTCCCCATCGCCTGCCCGCCCGGCCGCCGGACCTCGCCGTACAGACTGAACACCGGAATGCCGTGCCGCGGATCGGTGAAGTCCGGGCTCTCCATCATATTGTCCTGCAGGTCGCCCCGCATGCCGTGCTGCGGCCCGAACGCCGCCGTGACCTTCAGGTCGTCGCAGGCCATCAACGCATCCAGCGAATGCGTCAGGTCCGCCGTCACCGAGGCCGGATGCCCCAGCAGGGCGACGCGACGGCCCTTGAGCGCCGCCCTCAGCTCGGGCTCGGAAAGCAGGCGGTCGATGCCGAATTTCATGCGGGCTCCGGAGGCGGCAGGGTCAGGACGAACGAGTCGGGATGGTGAAAGTCCGGCTTACCCGGCGGATGGGCCAGGGCCCAGTAGGAGATGCCGCCGTCGACGTCCTCAATGACCGCCGACAGGCCCATACGCCATGGCCTCGGCTGGTCGCCGATCACCCGGTCCAGATCGAAGGTGGCCCACAGACCGAAACCCGTCTCGTCCTGCACCCGCCGCGGGTCGCGCTTCTCGACGCCCGCGTGGCCCTGCATGCCGTCCCGATAGCCCGTGAATTCATAGGCCGCCCAGCGTCCGGTCGGCGAAAGGTTGAGTTCGCAGTAGCCGCCGCCCGCCTTCTCGATGAAGGCCTCGAAACAGGTCGTCCGCCACAGTTCGTGCGCCTGCGATGGCCGGACGGACGCAGGCAGGACGACCCGGGAGACCTCGCCGGACATGAAGTAGCGCAGCTCGACGCCGGCCGTCCGGGGACGCAGCACCTCGACGGCGATCTCGATCGCGGGTCCCGGCGTGTCCGGGTGGGGCTTGAGCGTGACCAGCATCCTCCTTCGATAGCGCGCCCTTGACGCTGGTCAACGGCGACGGCTACCCAGAGGCCCATGTTCGCCCGCGCCATCACCACCGGCCTGTATTACCGCCCCTCGATCTGACGAGCGGCCAGCGAACCCACGCGCCGCCCACCCCGGCGCGCAAACTCCCATGACGCCCGCCGGCATCCCTGCTAACGGAGCCGCCATGAGCGACCAGAATTTCAAGTCCGACTTCCTGCAAACCCTGCAGGCGCGCGGCTACATCCATCAGATCACCCACCCGGCGGAGCTCGACGCGGCGGCCGCCGGCGGCGTGGTCACCGGCTACATCGGCTTCGACGCCACCGCGCCCTCGCTGCACGTCGGCAGCCTGATCCAGATCATGATGTTGCGCCGGCTCCAGCAGGCCGGCGGCAAGCCCATCGTCCTGATGGGCGGCGGCACCACCAAGGTGGGCGACCCGACCGGCAAGGACGCCTCCCGGCCCCAGCTGACCGACGAGACCATCCAGTCCAACATCGCCTCCATCAAGACGGTGTTCGAGAAATTCCTGACCTTCGGCGACGGCCCGACCGATGCGGTCATGGTCGACAATGACGCCTGGCTGTCGACCTACGGCTACGTCGAATTCCTGCGCGAATACGGCACGCATTTCACCATCAACCGGATGCTGGCCTTCGACTCGGTCAAGCTGCGGCTGGAACGCGAACAGCCGATGACCTTCCTCGAGTTCAACTACATGCTGATGCAGTCGGTGGACTTCCTCGAGCTGAACCGCGCCCGCGGCTGCACCCTGCAGATGGGCGGCTCGGACCAGTGGGGGAACATCGTCTCGGGCGTCGACCTTGTCCGCCGGGTCGACCAGAAGGCCGCCTTCGGCCTGACCACGCCCCTGCTGACCACCGCCTCGGGCGGCAAGATGGGCAAGACGGCCCAGGGGGCGGTCTGGCTGAACGCCGAACAGCTCAGCCCGTATGACTACTGGCAGTTCTGGCGCAACGTCGACGACGCGGACGTGGGCAAATTCCTGCGTCTGTTCACGGACCTGCCGCTCGATGAGATCGCCCGGCTGGAGTCGCTGGAAGGCGCCGGCATCAACGACGCCAAGAAAACCCTGGCCGACGCCGCCACGACCATGCTGCACGGCGCCGACGCCGCCGCCACGGCCCGCGCCGCCGCCGAGGGCGCGTTCGAGCGGGGTACGCTGTCTGCGGATCTGCCCACGGTCGAACTGCCTGCGGACGACGTCATCGGCGCCATGATCGCCGCGGTCACGACCAGGGCTGGCCTGACCGCGTCCAACGGCGAGGCCCGCCGCCTCGCCCAGGGCGGCGGCCTGCGCCTGAACGACGCCGCCATCGCTGACGGCGCGCGTCGGGTCGAGGCGTCCGACGTCAATGCCGACGGCGTCCTGAAACTGGCCGCCGGCAAGAAGAAGATCGTCCTCGTTCGTCCTGTCTGAGAGACCGCATGACTGAAATCACCGAAGGCTCGAAAGCCCCCGCGTTCGATATGGCTACGGCCGACGGCGGTCGCGTGACCCTCGACGGGCTCAAGGGCCGCAAGGTCGTGCTCTATTTCTATCCCAAGGCCGACACGCCGGGCTGCACCAATGAGGCTCGGGACTTCTCCGAACACATCGACGCCTTCGCCGCGGCCGGGGCGACCGTCATCGGCGTCTCCCGCGACCCGGTGAAGAAACTCGACCGCTTCCGGATCAAATACGACCTCAAGGTCATCCTCGCTTCGGACGAGCCCGAGGATGTCACCGAGGCATGGGGCGTCTGGGTCGAGAAGAAGCTCTACGGCCGCGAATACATGGGTATCGAACGGGCCACCTTCCTGATCGGCGGCGACGGCGTCGTTCGGCGCGTCTGGCGCAAGGTGTCAGTCAAGGGTCACGCCGCGGAAGTCTTGGCGGCGGCTCAATCGCTCTGATCCGATACGTCCGGAGATGTAACAGGCGTTCCATAGATTCGCGGACTCGCCTGCCAAGCGAATAATGGCGGCGAATACCGCTGTTCTTCGCGTGAAGACCATCCAGCGTGGTTAACAAGTCGTGAACAGACTTGTACCCAAGCTGTACCATGGCGCATAACCCCTCGTCGTACGTTCTGGGGGCGTTGCGTGATGACCGAACAAGAGCCGACTGTCAGGCGGTCTCTGATCGGAAAGTGGTTTCCGACCCGATATCTCTACCTGCGCGACGGCGAGTCCGTCCGCGCCTGGGCCCTGACACCCGGCAAGCAGGCGCTCGGCGCCGTGGCCGCCGTCCTGCTCGGCGGCTGGACCGCCCTGGCCTCGGGCAGCATGATCTTCGACATGGTGGCGCAAAGCCAGGCGGACCGCACCGTCGCCAGCGCCCGCGCCGCTTCCGAGCGGATGAACGCCGACCTGCAGGCGCGGCTGGACAGCGCCGTGGTGCGGATGACCGCCACGACCGGCTCGCTGGACGAAATGGCCCAGATGGTCGAGCGCCGCCACGCGGCCCTGACCCAGGTCATGGGCATGTTTCGCGGCGTCGAGGGCGCCGAACAGGCGCTGCGCCCCGCCCCGGCCCTCAACCCCGATCGTTCCTCGCCCGTCCAGCGCATGATCGCCGTGCGCATGGATCAGGAGCGTCTGATCGCCCGCGCCGAGACCGAGGCCCAGACCCGCGCCGAACGGCTGCGGCTGGCCTTCCGCCTCGCGGGCCTGAACCCCGCCGCCTACGCCCCGCATGACGCCGCGCTGGGCGGTCCGCTGGTCGAGGCGCGCGACCCCCGGGCGCTCGCCGCCGTGCTGGACGTCGATGAGGCCTTCGCCGTGCGCATCCGCCACGCCGCCGACGACCTGTCCGACATGCGCTCGCTGGCCAACGCCGCGGAAGGCATGCCCTTCCGCCGCCCGACCCAGGCCCGCACCACCTCGGGCTTCGGCGTCCGCTTCGACCCGTTCAACGGCCGCCCCGCCCTGCACCAGGGTCAGGACTTTGCGGCGCCCCTGAACACGCCCATCTACGCCCCGGCTCCCGGAATCGTGTCCTTCGTCGGCGTTCGTTCAGGGTATGGCAACACCGTTGAGATAGATCATGGTCGCGGTTTCAAGACGCGCTACGCCCACCTGAACGCCACTGCTGTCCAGCCCGGCCAGCGGATCACGCTCGGCCAGCGTGTCGGCGCCATGGGAACCACAGGACGCTCCACGGGCGTGCATCTGCACTATGAAGTGTGGATGGACGGCCGACCCCAAAACCCCGCCCGCTTCATGAGAGCCGGAGACCAACTTGTTCAACAAGACTAAATCCCCCGCCCCGTCGCCCCAGCCCCGCGCTGACAACGGTTCGTCGATCCCGCCGCTGCCCGATCTGCCCACGCCGGGTGGTCCTGCGGCATCGGCCGCCCGTCCGGCTCCGGCCGCCAGCCCGCGCGGTCTGTCGACCCTCTCGGCCGACCTCCAGTTCGAGGGCGGCATCACGGGCGGCGGCGATCTGCAGATCGACGGCTCGATCAAGGGCGACGTCCGCGTCGGCCGGCTGATCGTCGGCGAAACCGGCGCCGTTGAGGGCAATGTCTCCGCCGACTACGTCGAGGTTCGCGGCCGCATCGTCGGCGGCATCTCGGGCAAACAGGTCAAGCTGATCGCGACCGCCTATGTCGACGGTGACATCACCGCCGAACAGATGTCGATCGACATCGGCGCCTATTTCCAGGGTCGCGTCCTGCAGGGCCGCCGCGAGGCCCCGGCTCCGACGCCGGCCCCGCGCCCTGCCGCGCCCGAGCCCGCGCCCCACATTATCGACATGAAGGGTCCGTCCTGATCTTCGGACGACGCTGAAAGACAAAAGGCCCCGGAGCGATCCGGGGCCTTTTTTCTATTCGACGGTCGAGCCGCGCGTCTCGCCCACCCGGGCCGCCAGTGCGGCGCCCATGAACAGGTCCAGATCGCCATCCAGAACCCCTTGGGTATCCGAGGTCTCGACGTTGGTCCGCAGGTCCTTGACCATCTGATAGGGCTGCAGGACGTAGGACCGGATCTGGTGGCCCCAGCCGATGTCGGTCTTGGCGTCGGCCACGGCCTGGGCCGCCGCCTCGCGCCGCTGCAGTTCCAGTTCGTACAGGCGCGCCCGCAGCATCTTCCACGCCTGTTCGCGGTTCTGGTGCTGCGACCGGCCGGCCTGACAGGCCACCACCGTATTGGTCGGAATGTGCGTCAGACGCACCGCCGAGTCCGTCTTGTTGATGTGCTGACCGCCCGAGCCCGAGGCGCGATAGGTGTCGGTGCGCACGTCCGACGGATTGATGTCGATCTCGATGGCGTCGTCCACCACCGGCGAAACCCCGATCGAGGCGAAGGAGGTGTGCCGCTTGGCCGCCGCGTCATACGGGCTGATGCGCACCAGCCGGTGCACGCCCGATTCCGACTTCAGCCAGCCATAGGCGTTGGGCCCGGTGATCAGGATGGTCGCCGACTTGATGCCGGCCTGGTCGCCCGATTCCTCGGCCTCCAGCTCGACCTCATAGCCGTGGGCGCGGGCCCAGCGGCTGTACATCCGCAGCAGCATCCCGGCCCAGTCGCAGGACTCGGTGCCGCCGGCGCCGGAGTTCACTTCCAGATAGGCGTCGTTGCCGTCGGCCTCGCCGGACAGCAGGGCCTCCAGTTCGGCGCGGCCGGCGCGGTCCTTGATCGCCTTCAGCGAGGCGCGCGCCTCCTCCAGCGTCGCCTCGTCGCCTTCCTCGTCGGCCATGTCGGCGAGCATGACGCCCTCCTCCAGACCGGTCTCCATCTCGCGGACGGTGTCGATCTGGGCGGCCAGGCGCGAGCGATCCCGCGACACGGCCTGGGCCGCCTCGGGATCGTTCCACAGCGTCGGGTCCTCGACCCGCGCGTTCAGTTCATCGAGTTTTCGAAGCGCGACATCCCAGTCAAAGACGCCTCCTGAGCAGAGCGATGCTCTGCTCGATGTCGGCCTTCATGGCCTCGACATCCGGTCTCATCGCATTCTCCAGCGATACAAAAGTGAGGCGCGGACATAGGACGCGCCGGGGGAAAGGGGAAGGAGGGATTAGGCACTAGGCAGTAGGTCGTACCGAACCGGGTCAGGCGCCGGGAGCGGCTTCACCGCCCCTACTGCCTAATTCCTGATGCCTACTGCCTTCTTCAGTACAGCCCGCTCAGATCCTCCGCCGGCTCCTTCTTCGGCGGCGGCGGGGTCGTGGGCGGCGCGGGCGCGGTGGACGGCGGCTGGCCGGTCGCCTCCTCCTGCTCGCGGCGAACCACTTCATTGTAGTTCTGCGGGCCGGTCGGGATTTCCTGCGCCGGGGCCTCTTCCTCGCGGCGGCGTTCGGTGCCGGGGCGGAAGGCCTCCTCGATGCCGTTGACGGTGCGGAAGACCGCATTGCGGGGCCGCACGAACGGCCGCGCCGGGCGTTCGCGCAGGGCGGCCTGCATGAACTCCGTGAACACGGGCACCGGGCCCGTGGCGCCCGTCTCGCCCGAACCCAGCGGCCGGTTGTCATCGAAGCCGATGAACACCCCGACCACGATGTCCGACGAGAAGCCGACGAACCAGGCCGAGCGGTATTCATTGGTGGTGCCGGTCTTGCCGCCAACCCAGCGGCCGAGGCCGCGGGCGCTGGCGCCGGTGCCGCGCTGGATCACGCCCTCCAGCATCGAGCTGATCTGATAGGCGGTGACCGGATCGATGACCTGCGTCCCGCGCCCCTCGAGCCGCGGCGACTCCTGGCCGCTGAAAGCCCGGCCGCAGTCGCGGCAGCGGCGCTGGTCGGCGCGGAAGATGGTCTCCCCGTCGCGATCCTGGACCATTTCGATCAGATAGGGGTCGACCCGCCGCCCGCCGTTGATGAAGGCGGCATAGGCGGCCGTCAGGCGATAGGGCGTGGTCTCGCCCGCGCCCAGCGACACCGACAGGTTCGGCTGCAGATTGTCGGCCACACCCATCCGGCGGGCCAGATCCACGACGTTGCGCATGCCCACGTCCTCGGCCAGCCGCACCGTCATGACGTTGCGCGACAGTTCCAGTCCGCGGCGCAGGCTCTGCGGCCCGTAGTATTCGCGGCTGTAGTTCTCTGGGCTCCAGCGCGTGCCGTTGGGACCGCCGGCGAAGCTGATCGGCGCGTCCAGCACGATCGAGGCGGGGGTATAGTCACCCTCCAGCGCCGCCGCATAGACGAAGGGTTTGAAGGCCGAGCCCGGCTGACGATTCGCCTGGGTGGCGCGGTTGAAGCTGGACAGGGCGTAGGAATAGCCGCCGACCATGGCCAGCACCCGTCCGGACTGGGGCTCGATCGCCACCAGGGCGCCGTTGACGTTGGGCACCTGTTTCAACAGGTACTGGCCGCCTCGCGCCTCGACGAAGATCAGGTCGCCGCGGCGCAGCGGCCGGTTGGCGTTGGCCCAGGCGGCGTCGGCCGCGACCAGGGCGCCGGACCGGTTGTCGCGCGCGGTGCGGATGCGGACGTTGTTGCCGGCAACGGATTCGACGGCCGCGGCCTCCCAGGCCCGGCGTTCCGGCGGACGCTGGCCGCGCACGGCGGTCTCGCGCCAGCCCTCGGCGAAGTCGGTCGTGCCCCAAGGCCCGCGCCAGCCGTGCCGACGATCGTAGTTCTCCAGTCCGCGCATCAGGGCGTCGCGCGCCGCCGACTGCAGGGTCGGGTCCAGCGTCGTGCGCATATAGTAGCCGCCGCGGTTGACCTCTTCCTGGCCGAAGCGGGCGATGGCCTGACGGCGCGCCTCCTCGACGAAGAAGTCGGCGTCGGCGTACTGGGCCCGGCGCGGCGCATCCTGCGCCGACAAGGGCCGGGCCAGCGCCGTAGCCAGTTGGGCGTCGTTGATGAAGCCGTTCTGGTTCATCTCGCCCAGCACCCAGTTGCGACGCCCCAGGGCGGCCTCAGGGTGGCGTTTCGGGTGATAGTTGTTCGGACCCTTGGGCAGGGCCGCGAGGAAGGCCGCCTCGTCCGGCGTCAGCTGGCTCAGCGACTTGCCGAAATAGTTGTAGGCCGCCGCGGCCACGCCATAGGAGCGATAGCCGAGGAAGATCTCGTTCAGATACAGCTCGAGAATCTGCTGTTTGGTCAGGGTCGCTTCCAGCCGGTTGGCGAGGATGGCTTCCTTGACCTTGCGGTTGATGCTGCTCTCGTTGGTCAGCAGGACGTTCTTCGCGACCTGCTGGGTGATGGTCGAGCCGCCTTCCAGGCGCCGCCCCAGGGCGGCGTTGAAGACGTTCTTGAACATGGCCCGGCCCAGACCGCCCACGTCGATGCCGCCGTGGTTGAAGAAGTTGCGATCCTCGGCCGCCAGGAAGGCCTGGATCACCGGCAGAGGGATCTGCTCATAGGGCACATAGATGCGGCGCTCGTCCGAAAACTCGCCGATCAGGGTCCCGTCGCCGGCATAGACCCGCGTCGCCGTCGCCGGCCGGTAGTCGGCCAGTTCCGAGGCGTCGGGCAGGTCATGGAACAGCCAGGCCGCATAGACAGCCACGATCAGCCCGGCCAGGGCGATCCCGCCCAGCAGGGCCACGCCCGCCATCACGAACCAGCGTTCGGCAATCTTCACCTGATACTCCGAAGGACGGGCCCGATAGGCTGGTTTAGCCCGCGTCGGAGGTCCCGGCTAGAGCCGTCGAGCGACGGTCCAGCTCCTGTCGCGCTGCGGCCACGACATCGGCGTCCATATCTCCCTGCCCGGCCATCCAGCGCAGATAATCGTCCGGCGGCTCGGCCCACGGCCGTCCGCGATGCTTGCCGAATGGAATCCGGTCCAAGCGCCGCTTTTCATTCGTCCAGGCCAGCATCTGTTCGACGGTGGCGACCTTCAGCATGTCGATCAGCAGATGCGCCGTCACCCAGGCGTCCGGACCCGCCCTGTGCGCCGGATCGGCCAACGCCGGGTCCAGCCGCAGGCCGCGCCAGTACCGCAGCACCTGGTTCGAATGCCCCGGCGCCTCGGGCCAGACGTTCTTGGCCGACCGTACAGTGCAGATCCACGGCAGGCCGCCATGGGCGGTGTCGGCGATGAACCCCCGCTCGAACTGCGCCGAATGCGCCACCATCACATCGGCGGGCAGGGGCAGGAACATCTCGCGCAGCCGGTATTCGTCGCAGTGCGGATCGTCGTCGCAAAAATGCTCCGGCGTGAGATGGTGCACCGCCATGGCGTGAAACGAGATCTCCCCGCGCGGCCGGAACAGTTTCGTCACCGGCGGCAGGGCGGTCCAGCCGCCTGCCCCGTCCGGCACGACATCGACGATCCCGACCTCCAGGATTTCGGCGGACCGGTCTCCGCCCGAGGTTTCAAGATCGACGACACGCAGACGCATCCGGCGGAGATAGGGGGTTTGGGGGCGGAGTGCGAGCCGAAGACGGCTCAGCCCGCAGCAGGCTGCCCGACGACGGCGCGGACGCCCATCGGCGGCGCGTGCTCGAAGGTCAGGGTCAGCGAGACCGTCTCACCCTCGGCCAGCGGCTGTTTCAGGGCCATCAGCATGATGTGGTTGCCGCCCGGCTGGAGCGCGACGGCCTCTCCGGCAGGAAGCGGCAGGCCATCTTCCAGCGCCGCCATCGACATCATGCCGTTCGCCACCTTCATCTCGTGGACCTGGCCCTCCCCGGCCACGGGGCTGGAGACCGCCACCAGCCGGTCGTCGCGGCCGGCGGTCAGGGTCAGATAGCAGCCGGTCATGGCCCTGCCCCTCGGGGTGGGCCGGCACACGGCGTCCGTGATTGTGACGACGGCGGGGCCCTGCGGCGCCGGGGTGGGGTTGCAGGCCGTCAGGGTCAGCAGGACGGCGGGGATCAGAAGGCGTTTCATCAGGCGCTCCTTGCGGCGCGCACATCGAGATGACGGCGCACGAGGGTTGCGGCCCGCTCGATCGCCAGGGCGGCGACCAGGCTGAGACCGGTGAGGGGGTAGAGAATGGCCAGCGGCAGGACGATGCCGAGCACGGCGGCGCGGACGCGGGGTCCGGGCGGGGCTTCAGGGGCGCCGATGCGGCCTTTGGACAGCTTCGGCGGCCGGCGCTTCCACCACATCAGGACCCCGCTGATCGCCAGCAGCCAGATGGCGATACAGCCGCCCAGCATCAGATAGCGATTGATCCAGCCGTACTGGGTCCCCTGGTGGACGGCGATGCCCCATTCGAAGGCCTTCGCGCCGACGCCGAACTGGTCGTAGCGGATGTCGGCCCGCACGGCGCCGGTGGCCGCATCGATATAGAGGGTGCGGGTGTCCTCGACCTGCTTGACCTGGCGGGCCGCGGCAAAGGCCAGGGCGGGGTTCGACGGGATCGAGACCAGATAGGGCCGGGCCAGATCCTGCCCGTCGGCCGCTTCAATCACGCGCGACAGGCTGGCCGGACCGGCGTGGGGCGTGGTCATGACCATACCCTCCATGGTCCAGCCGACCCCGACGGGGGCGTCCGCGGGATGTTCGGCATGGATGAAGGGGCTCGCGGCGGCCGGGGCCTTGGGGCGGCCCAGACCATTGGCCTTGACCGCGGCCATATACTGGTCGCCCCAGAAGGCCGACCAGGGCATGCCGGTGATGACGAGGAAGGCGATGACCGCGCCGGAGTAGAGGCCGGTCACCGCATGGACGTCGCGCCAGAAGGGTCGCCGCTTCGGATCAGCGGCCCGGATCGCGACCACGCCGACGCCCCGGCCGCGCGGCCACCACAGGAACAGGCCGGTCGCCACCAGGATGATGGTCCAGCCGGCGACGATCTCGACGAGATAGTTGGCCCAGCTGCCCAGCAGGATCAGGCTGTGCAGCTGTTTGACCGTCTCCATCACCCCGCCGAAGCCGGTGGAGCCGATCAGCCGGGCGTCATACGGATCGACGAAGGCGGTGCGCTTGCCGCCGTCGGGCAGGTTGACGGTCAGGCGGACCGCCTCGTCCGGGCGGGCCGGGAGCAGCACATTGGCGACCTTGCCGCCGAGGCCGCTCTCGGCGGTCGCGACCCAGCGGTCGGGAGACGCCACGGCGCCGTGCGGTTCGACCCGGGAGAGATCGCGATAGACCGCCCCGTCGATCTCATCCGCGAACAGATAGAGGGCGCCGGTCAGGGCCATCAGCATCAGGAAGGGCAGGACCAGCAGGCCGGCGTAGAAATGCCAGCGCCAGACGGCGCGGAACGGACCGGAGAGGGTTTGGTCGGAAGTCTGGGATGTCATGGTCAACTCCGTCGGGGCGGGCCTTTCGACCCGCCCCGGTTTCGGATCAGTAGGTCAGGCGCACGCCGACGAAGGCCGAACGGCCCTCGCCGGGGAAGAAGACCGAGGTCGAGGCGGTGCGCGCGTCGGTGACGGCCGAGAACTCGCCGACATAGCGTTCGTCGGTCAGGTTGCGGGCGTCGAGATAGACCGTCGCGCCCGAGCCGAGCTTGAAGCCGGCATTGACCCCGAGCAGGGCGTAGGACGGTGCCTTCAGCGTGTTGGCGTAGTCGACCCAGACGTCCGAGATGCGCCACTCGACCGAAGGCGTGACGAACAGACCGGACGGATGCCGCCAGGTCAGCTCGGCCCGGTACTGGTGCTCGGGCACGACCGGCAGGGTGTTGTCGCCCCACCGTGCGTCATCGACGAAATGGAAGTCGCTGAACGCATAGGTCTGGCGCAGCAGCAGCGAGCCGTCCGCGATTTCCACGGGCAGCCGCCAGTCCAGACCGGCCTCGATCCCCTGGTGAATGGTCCGCTCGGCGTTGAACGTCGCGGCCGGGATGTCCGGGCCGACGATGAAGTTCAGGATCTCCCCGTCGATGCGGCTGCGATAGACGGTGAAGTCCCAGGCGAAGGCGCCGCGACGGCCGCGGGTTCCGATCTCGGCGGTCCATGCGTCCTGGATGTCGATCGGCGTGAACCCGACCAGCGGCGCCTGGACCAGCGCGCCATAGGCCGGCGGCTCGACCGAACGGGTCACATTGGCGAAGACCTGGGCGCCGTCTTCCGACTCCCACAACAGGCCGAGCCGGGGCGAGAACCACTCATAGGCGATGCCGTCGTTGTTGAGGGCGTTCAGGCGATCGACATAGTCCCGGGTCGCCCGGCCGAACGAGCCCCCGGCGACGAGCGCCAGCCGATCACTGACGAACAGCCGGCCCTCGGCGAAGACGTCCAGCCCGTCCGCCTCCTGGAAGCCGTTGGCGGTCAGGGCGCCGCGGAAGCCGCCGACATTGACGTACCGCAGGGCGTCGATCTGGCCGTCGCGATAGCTCAGGCCATAGAAGGCGTCGGCGCGCATGCCGCCAACCGTTCCGGTCCAGTCGATCCGGGCGAAGGCCCCGCGGGTCTCGCTCTCCTGGTCCACGACCTGGAAGATCGGGTGGTACAGCGACTTCTCCCAGCCCCAGATCGCGCCCTCGAACAGGGTGCTGTCATCGAACCGCCAGCGGGTCTGCAGGGTGACACGCTTCAGGGTCTGGTCGCGGGCGTTGTCGTTGAGGATGTTGTTGGCGGGCGCGACGCGCGGCGTCGTCAGGGCGAGCGTCAGGTTCAGCGCCCCCGGCACCGACTGCTGGATGTCCGCAGCCTGGGCGATCAGACGCACCTCGCGGTCCTCGCCGAAGCGGCGGCCGACGCTGGCGGTCAGCCGCCCCTGGCTCTGGTCGCTCTGCTGGCGATAGCCGTCGCTCTCCAGCGCGGTGACGCCGACGAAGGCGTCCCAGTCGCCGAACTCACCCGCGTATTCGCCATGCAGGCGGCGGAAGCCGAAGGAGCCGCCTTCGAGCTGCACGACCAGATCATCCGCGGCGGTGCGGCCGGTCGGGGTGACCATGTTGATGGCGCCGCCCAGCTGGGCCCCGCCGAAGCGCAGGGTGTTGGCGCCCTTGTAGACCTCGATGTAGCGGGCGCTGAGCTGGTCGATGCCCTGGAAGTCGGAGAAGCCGTCGGCGTCAGCGAAGGGCACGCCGTCCTGGGCGAACAGAACGCCGCGCTGGTGGAACCCCTGGGCGATGCCCGAGCCGCGGATGGAGAGACGGCTTTCCTCGCCATAGCGCTTCTGGGCCAGGACGCCGGGGACGTTCCTGAGACTGTCGGAGAAGCCCTGGGCGAAGCGGGTCTCATAGCTTTCGGACGAGACGACGGCGACCGAGCCCGGCGTGCGGCTGAGCAGCGCGCGCGCGTCGGCGACGACGGGCGGGTCCTCGGGATTGCGGACGCCGGTGACGATGACCGTGTCCAGTGTCTGGACATCCTGAGACGCCGGCGGAGTCTGGGCATGGGCAGGGACGGCGAAGGCGGCCGCGAACAGCAGCGCACACGGCGCTGCAGTGGTCTTGAGAGACATGATTTCGATAATCCTGAACAGGGAAAGGCGCGCGCCGACGGGGCGTCGGCGCGCAGGCATTCGGCTGGTTCAGGCGGTCGGGGGGGCCGTCGAGGGCGGCGGCAGGCCGGCGCGCAGGCCGCTGGGCGGAATCGCGGTCGGCAGAAGGTCGGGCAGCACGACCACGATCCGCGGCGGGGCCACGGGATGGATCGGCGACGGCGGGGGCGGCAGGGTGGTCAGGGCCGAAAGCACGCAGTCCGCGCAGCTCACGCTGTCCATCGGTCCGGACGGCCGTGGCGAGCCGTCCGCGTCATAGACCACCATGATCTGGTCGCCGGAGCAGAGCACGACCGGATCGCCGGTCGCCGCAGAGGCTGCAACAGCCGACGGCAGCAGCGAGCCGAACACGATGGCGAACGTCGCGGCCAGGAAGGCCAGCGAACGCATCAGGGACCAGTGATCGGGTGAACGGGACGACACAGCGGCTGCATAGCGCCGCTCGGGCTTCAGGAGAAGCCGGTCCGCGCGTGACGATTTGTCAGCCGGTCCGAGGCCACTCCGCCCGGCCTCAGGGCTGGCCCTGGGCTCCGCCGACCGCCGCCATCTGCAGCGTGCCGGAAGGCTCGCGGAAATAGCGGTCGATGCCGTCGGCCACGGCGCGCATCAGGCGACGGCGGGCGCGGCTGTCGTTCAGCATCCGCTCGTCCTCGGGATTGGTGATGAAGCCCATCTCCAGAAGGACGGCGGGCACGTCGGGAGCCAGCAGCACCGCCAGGCCGGCGTCGCGATGGCTGCGGCGCAGCATGGGATGATCGGCGCTCTCCAGCTCGCCCAGCAGGGTGCGGGCCAACTGGGCCGAGCGGTTCTGGGTGGCGCGCTGGGTCATGTCCAGCAGGATCCGGTCGATCGAGGGGTCGCGGCCCGGCAGGTTCAGGCTGCGGTGCCAGTTCTCACCGCGGGTGAACTCGCGCACGACCCGGCCCGCGCCCTGTTCGGACAGGGTGTAGACCGATGCGCCGCGGGTGGCCGGATCAGAGCCGGCGTCGGCGTGCAGGCTGATGAACAGGTCGGCGTCGGCCTGACGGGCGATGGCGACGCGGCGGTACAGGGCGACATAGGCGTCGCTCTCCCGCGTCAGGCGCACGCGGTAGCGGCCGGTGCGCTCCAGCTCCTGTTTCAGGGCCAGGGCGGCGGCGAGGGTGACGGCGCTTTCTCGCGATTCGGCTCCGTGGGCGCCCGGGTCACGGCCGCCGTGGCCGGCGTCGATGAAGATGAGGGGCCGTTCGGCCGGCCGCTGGGCGCTGCGGGGCGCTGCGGGCGGAACGCGACCCGGGCGCGCCGCCGGGGCGCGGCCCGTGGCCTTGAGGTCGATCACATAACGGAAATGGGCGATGCCGTCGCCGGGCGGCAGCAGGAAGCGGCGCTCGATCTCGGCGCTGGTCGCCAGGTCCAGCTCGACCCGCGAGGCGGCGCCCGTGCCGGTGACCCGCCAGCCGCGCACCAGGCCCGTGCCGGCGCCCGTCAGGCCGCGGCTGGCCGGCGCGACGCCCGCCAGCGACACCACCACCCGACCGTCGTCCCCGGCCTGCACCACCTCGCCGCGCGACGTCCGGTCCAGATCGAGCACCACGCGGGTGTGTTCGGCGTCCCCGCCGAAACGGACGCGCAGCACCTCGCCCATGGCGCCGGAGGCCAGCCCCCGCCCGGCCGCCAGCAGAACGACGCAGATCACGACGAAGGCCATCGCCGTCATCGCCCATTCGCGCGCGCGCCACTGCGTCAGGTTTATACGCGACAGTCCGTGCATTTCGACGGAGACCCACCTTCTTGGTTGGCCCCATCATGACGCAACGTCGTCGACAACCGGTTAAAGCGCACGGCGCTTTTAATTCGCGTGCGGCATGACTATGCTTGAACCGCTCGCGACCGATCGCGTCCCCTGATCTCTCAGGCTTGGGCGCGCCCTCTTCGCGGCTTGACTTTCACTGATCCGAGAGCCGGCCGGGTTTCCCCCGCCTGTTCGACGACCGGGTTCGGGGCGCCCCAGACGGCGTCCGGGCCCAGGACCGTACGAAACCCCATGGGCCTTATCGCCTGCGCTCCCTTCCGGTCTGATCTGACCGACCTCGCCCACGGCATCCGCCGCGGCGACGGGATGGCGCCTGCGTTCGCCCCCAATCCCATTCGGCGAGCCGCCTGCCCCCTTCGCGGGGATGGCCGAGCGCGCCAGAGAGAAATATCCCATGTCAAAGACCATGTTGATCGATGCCGCGCATCCCGAGGAGACCCGGGTCGCCATCGTCGAGGGCCGTCAGGTCGAGGAATTCGACTTTGAATCCCGCGCGAAGCGCCAGCTTCGCGGCAACATCTATCTCGCCAAGGTCGTTCGCGTAGAGCCCAGCCTGCAGGCTGCGTTCGTGGAATACGGCGGCAACCGCCACGGCTTCCTCGCCTTCAGCGAAATCCACCCCGACTACTACCAGATCCCCGTCGCCGACCGCGAAGCCATCATGGCCGAGGCGCATTCGGAAGACGACGATCACGACGAACACGCCCGCGAGGGCGACGACGAATCCGAAGGCGGCATGGCCGAGGAAGAACGCCTCAAGCGCCGCCTCATGCGCCGCTACAAGATCCAGGACGTCATCAAGCGCCGTCAGGTCATGCTGGTCCAGGTCGTCAAGGACGAGCGGGGCGGCAAGGGCGCGGCCCTGACCACCTGGCTCTCGCTGGCCGGCCGCTACTGCGTGCTCATGCCCAACACCGGCAAGGGCGGCGGCATTTCCCGCAAAATCACCCAGGCCACCGACCGCAAGCGCCTGAAGGCCGCCGCGGCCGCCCTGCACGTGCCCCAGGGCATGGGCCTGATCATCCGCACCGCCGGCGCCAAACGCACCAAGGCCGAGATCAAGCGCGACTACGAATATCTGCTGCGCCTGTGGGAGACGATCCGCGAAACGACGCTGAAGTCGAACGCGCCCTCCGTCATCTATGAGGAAGAGAACCTCGTCCGCCGCGCCGTGCGCGACATGTTCGACAAGGATTTCGACGGCATCCAGGTCGAGGGCGTCGAGGGCTTCAAGGAGGCGCGCGACTTCATGCGGGTGCTGATGCCCTCGCAGTCGAAGAAGGTGCACCTGTACCAGGGCGCCCGTCCGCTGTTCGCGACCAACGGCATCGAGGAGATGCTGACCCAGATCCACCAGCCGGTCGTGCCGCTGCATTCCGGCGGCTATCTGGTCATCAACCAGACCGAGGCCCTGGTCGCCATCGACGTCAACTCGGGTCGCTCCACCAAGGAACGCAACGTCGAGGCCACCGCCACCAAGACCAATATGGAGGCCGCCGTCGAGGCCGCCCGCCAGCTGCGTCTGCGCGACCTCGCCGGCCTGATCGTCATCGACTTCATCGACATGGATGAGTCGAAGAACAACCGCGCCGTCGAAAAGGCCCTGAAGGACGCGCTCGCCAAGGATCGCGCCCGCATCCAGATGGGCCGCATCTCGGGCTTCGGCCTGATGGAAATCAGCCGCCAGCGCCGCCGTCTCGGCGTCATCGAAGGCGCCACCGAGGTCTGCCCGCACTGCCAGGGCGCCGGACGCGTCCGCTCGGCCGAGAGCGCCGCGCTCATGACCCTGCGCGCCGTGGACATCGAGGCCGGCAAGAACGGCGCGGGCTCGATCAATCTGCGCCTCTGCACCGCGGTGGCCCTCTACATCCTGAACCACAAGCGCGACTATCTGCAGCGCATGCTGGCCCAGCGTGGCCTGAACGTCGTGATCCTGATCGACGACAGCCTCGGCCAGGGCGACCACGCCGTCGAACGCACGGAAACCAACGAGGACTTCGTCCCCCTCGAACGCCCTGAAGCCTTCGTCGACCTCGACGACGATTTCGACGACAGCGCTTATGCGGATGAAGACGACGGCGACGACGAATTCATCCCCGGAGACGACGAGTCCGACCTCGACGCCGAGGACTCTGACGACGACCAGCCGCGCGAGCGCGCTGAACGCGTCGAGGGCGAGGGCGGCCGCGGCCGTGGTCGCCGTCGCCGTGGCGGACGTCGTGACGGGGCCGACGCCTCGACCGACGACGCGGCCCCTGCCGCTGCGCCTGCCGCCGGCGAGGACGATGACGACAGCGAAAGCGGCCGTCGCCGTCGCCGTGGACGCCGCGGCGGACGGCGTGTGCGTGAAGAGGGCGGCGAGCGCGACGGCTTCAACTGGGTGCGCGGCCGTACGCCGTCGCTCGAGGATCCCTATGTCTGGTTCGACCCGATCAATCCGGAACGGACCGGGACAGCCGCAGGCGGCGCCGTCGCCGCAACCAGTGCGGCGGATGTCGATGAAGTCGTGGGCGAACGTCCCGAGGGCGAAATCGGCGGCGAACGCGGTCCGCGGTCGCGCCGCCGTCGCGGTCGTGGTCGCGGCCGGGATCGTGGCAGCGAGCAGGGCCTGACCCACGAGGTCAAGGTCGAGACCCGCGCCACCAACGAAGGCATGCCGCCGGACGGTTCGCCCGACACCCCGATGGCCGTGGTCGTCGAGGATGCCGCGGAGGCGCCTCCGGTCGCCCTCGCCGAGGAGCCCAAACGTCGCCGCGTGCGCCGCAAGGTCTCGGCCGGCGCGACGGCGGACTCCGCCGCGGAGCCGACGTCCGAGGTCGAGCCCAACGAGATCGAGCCGGTCGCCGAACCGGCGGTTCTCGACGTGACGCCCGCGGAAGCCGCCGCTGAGCCCCGGCCCGCGCCGGAGCCGGAGATCGCAGCCGTGGTGGAGCCGACTCCTGCGCCGCAGCCCGAAATCGACGTCGCCGCCCTGATCGCGGACGATCCCAACCAGATCGTCGCGCCGCCCGAGAAGCCGAAACGTGGATGGTGGCGCCGCTGAATGGCCGTGATTAGATAGTGAGGTCGTTGCAGGGGGTGTTTCGGGTATGAGGAGTTCGGCGTGAACTGGTTGTCCCGCACCGCCTTCCGCGCAACGGGCGTTGTCGCCGCCATGGGCCTTGTGCTGGCGGCGGCCTCGCCCGCCTCGGCCCAGAACGCCATCCGGGACACCGAGATCGAAGGCATCATTCACGAATGGACCGACCCGGTCCTCGTCGCCATGGGTCTTGAGCCGTCCGAGGTCGAGATCCTGCTGATCAACGAGAATGAGCTGAACGCCTTCGCGACGCGCGGCCGGATCATGGGCGTCAACACCGGTCTGATCCTGAAGACCCGCACGGCCAACGAACTGGTCGGCGTGCTGGCGCACGAGGCCGGCCATATCAAGAACCGCCACACCCTGCGCGACGGGGCCCAGGGCGCCGGCATGCAGCCCATGCTGATGACCATGGCCCTCGGCGCCCTCGCCATCGCAGCCGGCGCGCCCCAGGCCGGCGCTGTGCTGCTGGGCAACAGCCAGTATTTCGGCACGCTCAGCGCCCTGCGCTACATGACCCATCAGGAAGGCGAGGCTGACAACACCGGCGCCCGCGCCCTCGAGAACGCCGGCGAATCCGGCCGCGGCCTGGTCAATTTCTTCGAGAATTTCCGCTCTCAGGAAGTCTTCTCCGACGCCCGCCGATACCCTTATTTCCGCAGCCACCCGCTCTCGTCCGACCGGATCGAGAACCTGCGCCGCTTTGTTTCGGAACAGTCCCACTACGACCACAGGGACAGCCCTGAACGGGTCGCCCAGCACGCCCTGATCCTGGCCAAGATCCACGCCTTCATGGATGAGCCGAACCAGACACTGCGCGACTACCCGGAAAGCGACGTCTCCCTGCCCGCCCGCTATGCCCGGGCCATCGCATGGTACCGCGACGGCCAGACGGACAAGGCCGTGGCCGCCGTCGACGCCCTTCTGACCGAACAGCCCGAGAACCCGTATTTCTGGGAGCTGAGGGGCCAGATCCTGTTCGAGGAGGGCCGGCCCGCCGAGGCGATCGGCGCTCACCAGCGTTCGGTCGAGCTGCGCCCCGATGCGCCCCTGCTCCGGATCAACCTCGCCCACGCCATGATCGAGACGCATGACAGGGCCTTGCTGGATCCGGCGATCGCCGAGCTGAAACGCGCCACGGCGCTCGAGAACGACAACACCATGGCCTGGCGGCTGATGAGCCAGGCCTATGCCGCCCAGGGCAAGGAAGGCGAGGCGCGGCTGGCCTCGGCGGAAATGTATTTCGCCGGCGGCGCCGAGGTGCAGGCCACCCAGTTCGCCTTGCGCGCCCGCGACATGCTGGAGCCCGGCACGGCCGAATGGACCCGCGCCATGGACATTGTCTTCGCCTCCGGAGCGACCCAGCAGGACGTTGATGACGTCGACCGCCGCAACAGCCGCCGCGACCGTGGCGGCGTGATTCCCGCCGGCTGAGCCTGAGAGACTGAATGACTGATGCGCCCGATCCGAGCCCCGTCGCGCCTGCGCGCGCCCTGTCGCCGAAGTGGCTCAGTGTGACGGCGCTGGCGGTCTCGATCTTCGCGCTGGCGCTCGCAGCCCTGCCCTACGCCACTGGCGGCGGCGATTTCGGCGGCAAGGTCAGGACCTATCTGCTGGCCCATCCGGAAGTGCTGGATGAGGTCGTCCAGGCACGCGATTCACGCGCCGCGACCGACCGGATAACCGCGACCAACGCCGCCGCCCGCGCCAATCCGGCCAGCCTGGCGGCAGGACCCGGCGAACCCGCCTTCGGCCCGCAGGATGCGCGCGTCACCGTCGTGCAATTCTTTGACTACCGCTGCCCCTACTGCAAGGCGGTCGCCCCCGCCTATGTCGCCCTGATGCGCGCCCATCCGGACGTCCGCTTCGTCTTCAAGGAATGGCCGATCCTCGATCAGGGCTCCAGCGTGACGTCGCAGTACGCAGCGCGCGGCGCGCTCGCGGCCCATGCGCAGGGACGTTACCTCGCGGTCCATAGCGCCCTGATGGCTGAGGGCGCCCTGACGCCCCAGGCGGTCGACCGGATTCTGGCCGCCAACGGCGTCGACATGGAACGCGCCACGCCGGCCCTCCGGTCACCGGCCACCTCGCGTATCCTCGCGGATGTGCACACGGGCGCCGCCACGCTCGGACTGCAGGGTACGCCCACCTTCTTCATCAATGGCCGGCTGACGGCCAGCAACGACCCGGCCATGCTGGACCGCGCCATCCGGGCCGCCAAGGCGGGCTGACCCGGAGGCGCTGTCCGGTCAGGCGATCGCCCCGACACAGCCTTCGTCGCCGCCGACAGGCAGTTTCGCGTCGGTCAGCGACAGGGTCCAGCCGTGGTGGGTCGCCAGACCCCGCCGGCGAATGCCGCCGCCGTCGCCGGCGTCGCCGCCCGCATCGACGATGACCCGCCGCCCCGTCGGCAGGGCCGCGGGATCGATCCGGCCGACCGCCAGCGCCGTCGGCGTCTCGCCGCCGAACCCGTCAAAGACGCTCAGCATCGACCACTCCCGGCGCAGGCCCATCCACCAGGCGTCATCAGCATTGACCGCCAGCACGGCGACCCCGTGGCCCTCGGCGGCCCAGGCCAGGGCGGCTTGCGGATCACGGACGGCCCGCATGTCGGCCGCCGCGCCGAACCGCAGGCGCGCGCCGTCGAACGCCCGCGTCGGCTCCACCGGCGACCAGACCTGGACCTTGATGCGGCCCTGACGGGCCAGACCCCAGCCGACGATCTGCCGCCAGAGGCTTTCGACGGCCTCGTGGTTGTCGGGCCCGGCTTTCGCCAGCATCCGCGCCAGCACCGCCTGCTCGCGGTCGGGACGCAGCTTCACATGGGGCCCGGCGGGCGCATCCTTGGCCTGGCCGACGCGGGCGGCGATCGCCAGTCGGCGTTCGAACAGGGCGAGCAGGTCGTCATCGATCTGATCGATCTCGTGGCGCAGGGCGGCGAGCGCCATATGCTCGGGCGAGATGTCAGACACGGCGGGCCAGACTTGCTGGAGGGCGGGCTTGGTACAGGAAATGGTCACGGGAAAAGGACTTTCGATTTCGATGAACGGCAATGAGGGTTTTGCGAGCCGCCGCCCCGTCGCGGGGCGGTCGCCGGCGAGGCCGTCAGGACGAAGTCCCCGACGCCTCAGCCGGCGTATCGAAAGCCGTAGAAATACAGGTCCGCGGCCGCGCAGGCGCGGGCGAATGCAGTCGCAGCGATGGCTTGCGAGCGGACCATGTCCGTCAAAGGACGCACGGATCGTGCTGCGTCAAGCCGTGTTGGCGCTCAACAGGACAAAACGCGTGCGGTTGTCTTCGGAATCCTGGATGTCGTTGCGCAAAATCGACAATCCATAGACTTCGGCGGCGCGGACCGGCGCAACGGCGGCGCGGCTGAGGTCGCCCGCCTCCGCGACGGCGCGCGCGGCGCCGGCGGTGTCGAACGCCTCGACCGGCGTGATCCCGAGGGCGGCCAGCGAAGCCGGGCACTGGCGCAGGGCGATCGGATGGCTCTCCGCGGTCTTCACCGTCCTCAGGCTCGCGCCTGCCGGAGCCATCAGGGCCAGTCGGATGGGCCGCCAGACTTCCGACACGACGGTCAGGCCGGCGGCCTCGACCAGCGAAGCCGCGGGCTCGACCCGTCCGATGGTGGAGTTCTCGACCGGGATCAGGGCGCACCCGACCTCGCCTGACTTCAGCGCGGCGATGGCGGCCTCGAAGGACTCATAGGCGACCGCCTCGTCCCACGGCCTCAGATCAACACAGGCTTCGTGGCTGAAAGCCCCCGGCGCACCCTGATAGGCGCAGCGCCCTCCGCCGCCCTCAAGCTCTTCGCCGTCGCCCTCGGGCCTGCCGACGCCTTCCATCTCAGGCCGCTTCCGACTGGGCGCGCCGCCCGGCCTTCAGCCGCTCCGCGACCAGGAACGCCAGCTCCAGCGCCTGGTCGGCATTCAGGCGCGGGTCGCAATGGGTATGGTAGCGGCTGGACAGGTCGTCCTCGGTCAGGGCCTGCGCCCCGCCCAGACATTCGGTGACGTTCTGGCCGGTCATCTCGAGGTGGACGCCGCCGGGGTGGACGCCCTCAGCCTCGGCCACGTCGATGAAGCCCCTCACCTCGCCGAGGATGCGTTCGAACGGCCGCGTCTTGTAGCCGTTTCCGGCCTTCAGCGTATTGCCGTGCATTGGGTCGATCGACCAGATCACCCGCTTGCCGTTGTCCTTCACCGCCTTCATGAGGCGCGGCAGCCGCTCGCCGACCTTGTCGACGCCGAAGCGGCCGATCAGCGTCAAACGACCCGGCGTGTTGTCGGGGTTGAGCAGGTCGATCAGGGTCAGCAGGTCGTCGGGCTCCATCGTCGGCCCGCATTTCAGACCGACCGGATTCCTGATGCCCCGCACGAACTCGACATGGGCTCCATCCGGCTGGCGGGTGCGCTCGCCGATCCAGACCATGTGGGCCGAGGTGTCGAACCACTCGCCGGTCGCCCCGTCGAGGCGGGTCAGGGCGCTCTCGAGGTTCAGCAGCAGGGCCTCGTGGCTGGTGAAGACCTCGACCCGGCTCAGGTCCGGATGGCTCTCGGGCGTGACGCCGACGGCCTCCATGAAGGCCAGGGCCTCGGTGATCTTGTCGGCCAGCTCGCGATACTTGTGGCCATAGGCGCTGTCGGCCGCGAACCCCATGGTCCAGCGGTGGATGTTGTACAGATCGGCGTAGCCCCCGCCGGCGAAGGCGCGGAGCAGGTTCAGCGTCGAGGCCGACTGGTTGTAGGCGCGCAGCAACCGCTGCGGATCCGGCAGACGCTCTTCCGGCGTGAAGGCCATGCCATTGATGATGTCGCCGCGATAGCTGGGCAGTTCCACGCCGTCGATCTGCTCGATCGAGGACGACCGCGGCTTGGCGAACTGGCCGGCGATACGGCCAACCTTCACCACCGGCTTGCGGCCCGCAAAGGTCAGGACCACGGCCATCTGAAGGATCAGGCGGAAGGTGTCGCGGATGTTGTCGGTCGAGAACTCCTTGAAGCTCTCGGCGCAGTCCCCGCCCTGCAGCAGGAAGGCGTTCCCCGCCTCGACCTCGGCCAGTTTGGCCGTCAGCCTTCGCGCCTCGCCCGCGAAGACCAGCGGCGGCAACGCCCGCAATTCGTCCTCAACCCGGCCGAGGGCGGCCATGTCCGGATAGTCCGTCGGCATCTGCACGACGGGCTTCGATCTCCAGCTTTCGGGCGTCCAGCGCGTACTCATGCGGCCAAGATAGGCGGATGGCGGTTCCGGGACAATGAACGCGGTGTCGCGATCGTCAGCCGGCCGACATATTCCCGGGCTGCTGCTTCTCTTTCAGCGTCACCAGTTCCTCGGCCATGGTCGGGTGGACCGCACAGGTCGCGTCCCACTGGGCCTTGGTCAGACCGGCCTTTACGGCGATGGCGGCCAACTGGATCATCTCCGGCGCCTCGGGCCCGACAATGTGGACCCCGACGACCTTCTGGCTCTGTCCGTCGACGACCAGTTTCATCAGGACCCGCTCGTCAGAGCCCGTGAAGGCGTATTTCATCGGCCGGAACCGGGTCAGATAGACATCGACCTCGCCCGGACAGCTGTGCCGCGCCTCGTTCTCGGTCAGTCCCACGGTGCCGACCGGCGGCTGGCTGAACACCGCGCTGGCGACGGCTTCGTAGTCAAAGGCCTGCGGATTGTCGCGGTAGACGGTCTCGTGGAACGCCACCGCCTCGCGGATCGCCACGGGGGTCAGGTTCATCCGGTCGGTGACGTCGCCGATGGCCCAGATGTTCTCCGCCGTCGTCCTGGAATGCAGGTCGACCTTGATCGCCCCGTCATCACTCAGTTCGACCCCGGCGGTCTCAAGCCCCAGCGCCTTGACGTGCGGCACGCGGCCGGTGGCGAACATGACCACGTCCGCCTCGATCTTCATGCCGTTCTCGAGCACGCTGAGCAGGCCGGTCTCCGTCTTCTCGATAGCCTCGTGCTGGCAGCCCAGGATGACCTTGATGCCCCGCTTTTCGATCTCTCCGGCCAGATGGGCGCGCACGTCGTCGTCGAAGCCGCGCAGGATGTTGGGGCCGCGATAGATCAGGGTCGTCTCGACGCCCAGGCCGGCGAAAATCCCGGCGAATTCCACGGCGATATAGCCGCCGCCGGCGATCAGGATGCGCTTCGGCAGCTCGGGCAGATGGAACGCCTCTTCCGAGGTGATGGCGTATTCGATCCCCGGCAGCCCTTCGGGAACCCAGGGCCGGCCGCCCGTGGCGACCAGGATCCGCTCAGCCGTGATGGTCTGGTCCTTGCCGAGAATTTCGACCGTATGGGCGTCTTTCAGCACCGCCCGGCCGTGGATCAGATCGACCCCCGCCTTGCCCAGGTTGGCGGCGTAGATGCCCGACAGCCGGGCGATCTCGACATCCTTCGCCTGGATGAATTTCGGCCAGTCGAAACTCGCCTCGACGGTCCAGCCATAGCCCTCGGCCGTGTGGAACTGGTGGGCGAAGTCGCTGGCCATGACCATGAATTTCTTGGGCACGCAGCCGCGAACGACGCAGGTGCCGCCGACCCGGTGCTCCTCGGCGATGGCCACCCGCTTGCCGCCGAGGGCGGTCAGCCGCGCCGCCCTCACGCCGCCCGAGCCGGCGCCGATGACGAACAGGTCGTAGTCGTAGGTCTCAGCCACAGCACATTTCCCGGAAGGTTCGCCGTGGCAGGTAGCCATCCCCTCCCCGACCGGCAAGTCGCCGCGCGCCGGAATAACCGCGCCCGCGCGTGGAAGACCTCGTCCGGCCGTGTCGTCCGGACCGCAATCCACCACAGAGACGGCGATCTGCGCCATTTCGCGTTGACCGTGTCCGTCCCCGTCCCCTTAGTGACGCAAGAGTTTCAAATCAGGGCGTATATGATGATCGAACTGTTCCTGGCCGGCGCCCTGCTCCTGTCCCCGCCCCAGACCCCGCCTCCCGCCGCGAGCCAGGACCCGGTCCAGCTCGAGGACGTGGTCGTCTCCGGACGGACCCTCGAGAGCCTGATCCGCGATTTCGTCGGCGAGGTCGCCGAGCCCAACCGCAACCGCGGCCTGGCCCGCTGGAACGATCAGGTCTGTGTCGGCGTGGCGAATCTTGACGGAGAGATCGCCCGTTATCTGTCCGACCGCATTTCGACCGTGGCCACGGACCTGGGTCTCGACGTGGGCGGACCGGGCTGCACGCCCAACATCATGGTCATCGCCACCGCCGACGCCGGAGACCTTGCCCGCAAGCTCACCGAGGAACGCCGGCGCGCCTTCCGCATGGGCGGCGCCGGCATGGACCGCGGCGGGGCGGCCCTGCGTGACTTCGTCGAGACGGACCGGCCCGTGCGCTGGTGGCAGATGGCCATCCCCGTGGATTCCGAGACCGGTGACATCGCGGTCCGCATTCCCGGCGTCTGCACGGGCGCCTGCACCGGCGCCGCCGACTACGCCCCCCAGATCGCCGTCGCCTCGGCCTGCCGCCT
>CAYNNT010000021.1:0-34573 GCA_964398675.1 uncultured Brevundimonas sp. | reverse complement strand
AAGTCGCTCGCGATGACCTGGGACGCCCGGGGCCGGCTCTGGCTCTGCGAAACGGTCGACTACCCGAACGATCTTGCGCCGGAAGGGAAGGGCCGCGATCGCATCCGCATCTGCGAAGACACCGACGGCGATGGCCCAGTTGAGCCCCAGGAACACCGGATGCAAATCCAGCGCGCCGCCCAGGACGCCCCACTGAATCAGGTTTGCGGCGCCGAAGACGGATCCCGCCAGCAGCAGAAGGCGTCCGGCGCAGACAGAGACGCTCGCCCCAGGGCGCGACGCGTCGAATGTGAAGGCGGCTGCGGTCATGGGTGAAACTCCGTGTGCAGCGCTTCATCCCACAATCACTTTGCATTGTAAAGTACTTCTTGCTGACCCGGCCGCGCAGGTGAATCCCTTGCCCGGCTCGTCGTGACGGGAGACAAGCCGGCATGACCAGCCGCTCTCCCATGAGTTTCCAGCGCATCGCCTATGAGGTGCGCGAGGTCTGCAACGGCGTGGAGCTTGCCGTGCTCGAGGCGGCGGTCGCCCGCACCGGTCTCGGCGAGGGCGCCACGGCGATCGACATCGGCACGGGCAATGCGACCGTCGCCATCCGGCTCGCGCAGCGCTTCGGACTGTCGGTCGCGGCGGTCGAGCTGGACCCCGTCATGGCGGAACTGGCCCGAAGCCGGATCGAGGCGGCGGATGCGGGAAACCAGGTCTCCCTGACCGTCGCCCGCGCGGCCGGGCTGCTGGCGCGCACTGAGCCGGTCGACCTGATCGTGGCGCTTGGAACCACCGATGTCAGCGGCGAGGGCCGGCCGACGCCCGAGGCCGGGTTCATCGCCCTGCGCCGCAGCCTCAAGCCCGGCGGCTGGCTGCTGTGGGGCGACGTCGTCTGGCTGGCCGAACCGCCCGCCCCGCTGCGCCAGATCACCGAGGTCACCAACCAGTATACGGACGACGCCGGCTGGCGGGCGGCGGCCTCGGCCGCAGGTTTCGAGGTCGTCGAAGGCCGGATTTCGCCGCCGGATGTGTTCGACGCCTATGCCCGCGACTCGGTCGCCGCAGCCCGGGCCTGGATCGAGGCCCATCCCGACGCGCCCGAAGCCGCCTCGATCCTGTTCAACACCGACCGGATCCAGGCCATCATGGAGTTCGGCCGCGACTATATCGGCTTCGGCCTCTATCTGCTCCGCAACCCGGACTGACCCGCGTCAGGCGGTGCGGATGATCCCGCCCGCGACCGCGACCGGCCAGGGCGTCAGCCGCGCGCCAGCGCAGGGGCCGCCGACACAGGCGCCCGACAGCGGCTCGAACACCGCCCCGTGCCAGCCGCACAGGATCAGCGACCCGTCGGGCACCAGATACTGGTCCAGCTCGAGCGCCAGCGGAAAACCCTGGTGCGGACAACGGTCGACATAGCCGGCGACCTGACCGTCCCGTCGCACGACAAAACCGTGGAAGAAGGCCTCGCCGATCTGCAGCACGAAGCCGCGCGAGCCGGGATCGGCGATGTCGTCCTCAACGCACAGGGCCACGCCCGGCGGCGTGGTCCAGACGCGTTTGCGATCAGCCGGGGCGGTCTCGCTCAATGACGCTCGGCCTTGAGCGGGCGGGACAGAAGGGCGTCGATCATGCCCTGCACGGTGGTCTCACCGGCCAGAACCGCCGCGACGGCAAGGGAGATGGGCATGTCCACACCCATCTTCTGCGCCAGTTCGCGCACAGCCGGGGCGGATTCATAGCCCTCGGCCACCGAGCGTTTTCCGGCCAGCGCCTGGTCCACCGTCTGGCCCTGACCGAGCGCCAGACCCAGGCTCATGTTGCGCGACTGCGGGCTGGAGCAGGTCAGCACCAGATCGCCGAGGCCGCACAGGCCCGCGACGGTTTCGGCCTGTCCACCCAGGGCGACGCCCATCCGCGTCATCTCGGCGAAGCCACGGGTGATCAGGGCGGCGTGGGCGCTGCGCCCCAGGCCGCGGCCCTCGCTGATGCCGCAGGCGATGGCCAGCACATTCTTGATCGCCCCGCCGACCTCGGCCCCGATCAGGTCCGTGGCCAGATAGGGCCGGAAGGCCGGCGCCGACAGCGTCTCCATCAGAGCCTCCCCGAGGGCTTCGTCGGCGCAGGCGAGGGTCACCGCGCTGGGCAGGCCCCGCGCCACCTCGCCGGCGAAACTGGGGCCGGACAGGACCGCCGCGGGCGCCGTCGGCAGGGTCTCGGCCAGCACATCGGTCATCAGCTTCAGGGAACCGCGCTCGATCCCCTTGGAGCACAGGATCACCGGGACGCCCGCCCGGTGGTGAGCGGCGAAGGCTGCGAGGGTCGACCGCATATGCTGGGCCGGCGGGACGGCGAGGATCAGGTCGCAGCCGCCGAGATCGGCCAGTTCAGTGGTCACGGAGACATGGTCATCCAGCACGATTCCAGGCAGGAAGGCCTCATTGATCCGGCGGGCGCGGATGCTCTCGACAACCTCGGGCTCGCGCGCCTGCAGCAGGACGTCGAGGCCGGCCGAGCCGGCGACCTGGGCCAGGGCTGTGCCCCAGGCGCCGGCGCCGATCACACCCGCGGTCTTGAACTGCATGGTCACTCCCTCAAGCCTTGGCGCCCTTGCGGCCCGGCGCATGCGTCGGGTCGTTGAGCGCGCTGTATTCGTCGAGCGGCCACCGCGGCCGGGCCGCGGTGTCGATGTCCGACACCAGACCCTTCCGAAGCCGTTCCGCCCCCGCCAGTGCGATCATCGCCGCATTGTCGGTGCAATAGGCCATGGGCGGGGCCAGAAAGGCGAATCCGTTTTTCTCCGCTGTCCCCTGCAACGTCGCCCGGACGGTCCGGTTCGCGGCCACCCCGCCCGCGACGACGAACAGGCGGTGGGGATGCTCTTGCGCATAGGCCTTGAGCGCGCGGTCCGAGCGTTCGGCGAGCTGGCGGGCGATCGCCGTCTGCACCGCATCGGCCAGGTCGGCGCGCTGCTGGTCAGTCTCGCAGGTCTGGGCCAGACGGGCCGCCGCTGTCTTGAGCCCCGAAAACGAGAAGTCGCAGTCCTTGCGGCCGAGCAGGGCCCGCGGAAGGTCGAATCGCGAGCCGTCGCCACCCTCGGCCAGCGCCTCCAGCGCCGGCCCGCCCGGATAGCCGAGCCCCAGCGCCTTGGCGATCTTGTCGAAGGCCTCGCCGGCGGCGTCGTCGATGGTGGTGCCCAGCCGCGTCATGTCGCCGACGCCGCGCACCTCCAGCAGCTGGCAATGCCCCCCGGAGACCAGCAGCAGCAGGAAGGGATAGTCGACCGGCTGGCCCAAGCGCGCCGAGACCGCATGGCCCTCCAGATGATTGACCGCGATCAGCGGCAGGCCGCGGGCCAGGGCGACCGCCTTGCCGAAGCTCAGGCCCACCATGACCCCGCCGACCAGACCGGGCCCGGCGGTGGCGGCGACGCCGTCCAGCGCCGCATAGTCCAGCCCGGCCTCTTCCATGGCTCGACGCACGACACCGTCGATCATCTCGACATGGCTCCGCGCCGCGATCTCGGGCACGACGCCGCCATAGGCCGCATGATCGTCGATCTGGCTATGCACCACTGACGACAGGACCGTCGCCTCGCCCCCGGGCGACAGGCGCACCACGGAGGCCGCGGTCTCGTCGCAACTGGTCTCGAGGCCCAGCACGGTCAGCGGGCCGGTTGCCCGGCTTCCCTCGCTGCTATAGTCGGCGGACCTCTCCATCGGGTCGAGGTAGCGACCCAGTCCTCCCGGCGCAACGACTCATGGCCCCTCTCGTCCGCATCGGCACGCGCCGCTCGAAACTGGCCCTGACCCAGTCGGGGATGATGCAACGCGCCATCGGCCGGGCCCTCGGCGTGGCCGACGCCGACCTCCTCGACGCCGTGCCCCTGGTCGAGATCGTCACCACCGGCGACCGGGTGCAGGACCGCCGCCTGATGGAGATCGGCGGCAAGGCGCTGTTCACGAAGGAGATCGAGGAGGCCCTGCTGCAAGGCCGCGTCGACGTGGCCGTGCACTCCATGAAGGACGTCCCGGCCGACCAGCCCGACGGCCTGTGCATCGCCGCCGTCCCGCCGCGCGAGGACGCCCGCGACGCCTTCGTCAGCGAGGCCTTCGCCACCTTCGCCGACCTGCCCGTCGGCGCGCGGCTGGGCACGGCCTCGCTGCGGCGGCAGGCCCAGGCCCTCGCCCTGCGGCCGGATCTGAAGATCGAAATGCTGCGCGGCAATGTCGACACCCGGCTGCGCAAACTGGCCGAGGGCGAGTTCGACGCCATCCTGCTGGCCGTTTCCGGACTGAACCGGCTGGGCTTCGAGGCGGTGATCCGCGAGCGCCTGTCGCTGGACGACTTCCTGCCCGCGCCCGGGCAGGGCGCCCTCGCCCTGCAGACCCGGACGGACGACCTCGGCGCCGACTGGGTGGCGGCGTTGAACGACCCGATGACGGCGCTCGCCGTGGCGGCCGAGCGCGGCGCGATGACCGCCCTGGAAGGATCCTGCCGCACCGCCGTCGGGGCGCATGCAATGATCGCGGACGGCCAGTTGCGTCTCACCACCGAAATGCTGGCGCCCGATGGCTCGGCCCGCTGGCGGCGCGCCGGAGAGCTCGGCGACCTGTCCGCCGGAGACATCATCGATCAGGCCCGCGCCCTCGGCCTGCGCCTCGGGGCCGAGGTTCACGCCGCCGCCGGCGACCAGCGGGTCGAGCCCTGACGGCGATCCGCCGCGTCTGGGTCACACGCGCCGAACCCGGCGCCGCGCGCACCGCCGGGCGCCTGGTCGCCACGGGCTTTGAGCCCGTCGTCGCCCCCCTTCTGGCCATCCGCCCGATCCCGCAGCCCGCGCCCGACCTGACCGGCGTCGCCGCCCTGGTCTTCACCAGCGCCAATGGCGTCGCGGCCTTCGCGGCCCTGACGCCGGATCGCAGCCGCCCGGTCTTCACCGTCGGCGGCGCCACGGCGCTGGCCGCCCGGGCGGCGGGCTTTTCACAGGTGGAGTCCGCGGATGGCGACCTGGACCGGCTGGCCGCCCTGGTCACGGCGCAAGGATCCGCTGTCGGCCCCCTGCTGGTCCCCGGCGCCCGGGAGCCAGCGGGCGACCTGCCCGCCCTCTTGCAGGGGCGCGTCGAGGCCCGCGCCCTGCCGGTCTATGCGGCCGTCGAGACCGGCGCCCCGACGCCGGCCGCCTTCGACGCCGTCCTGATCCACTCCGCCCGCGCCGGCCGCGCCCTTTCGGCGCTCGGGCCGTTCGCCGGACAGACGGCCGTGGCCCTTTCAGCGGCCGCGGCGGCGCCCCTCGCGGACCGTTCCGACCTCGAAATCCGGCTCGCCCGCACGCCGGATGAAACCGCCCTGCTCGCGGCGCTTGGCAATCCCGCGCGCCGCGTATAAAGAGCGCCTCTCGCGCGGGGCCAACCCACCCGCTGCGCCAAGGCCGCTTTAGCTCAGCTGGTAGAGCATCGCATTCGTAATGCGGGGGTCAGGTGTTCGAGTCACCTAAGCGGCACCACCTTTCCAGAGCAGCGCCAACCGGGAAGGCGGCGTTAGAGCGGGGGCGAGAATGCCCCCTGTGAAGAGATTTGCGTGCGCCGCGGCCCCGATCATTGTACCTCGGCGCTCTTGTCATTCGAGAGCCGGCCCGTGCCCCAAACGTTCTGTATTCTTGGTCTGGGATATATCGGGCTTCCCACAGCGGCCTTGCTGGCCAACAGCGGCGCCAACGTCATCGGAGTCGATATCGATCCCCGGGTGGTCGACGCCGTCAATCGGGGCGAAACGCCGTTCCCCGAGCGTGAGCTCGACAACCTCGTCCGGCGCACGGTGCGCTCGGGCGCCTTGCGGGCGATGACCCAGCCGGTGCCGGCGGACGCGTTCATCATCACGGTTCCCACACCGCTCACGACGGACCGGCAAGCGGACCTTTCCCATGTCCTCGCAGCGATGGAGGCCATCGCGCCGGTGGTCAAACCGGACGACATGATCATCCTGGAATCGACAGTTCCGGTGGGCTCGCTCAAACGCCTCGCGCTCGAACTTGGGCGGGTCCGGCCGGACCTGCACATCGCGCCTGACGGCAAGTGTGAGGGGCGCGTATCGATGGCCTATTGCCCCGAACGCACGTTTCCAGGCGCCGTGGTACATGAACTGATAGCCAACGACCGGGTCATCGGCGGCCTGACGCCCGCATGCGCTGCCCGGGCCGCCCTGGTTTATGAACGCTTCGTCCGGGGCCGGTTCTCATTGACCGACAGCCAGACCGCCGAAATGGTCAAGTTGTCGGAAAACACCTTTCGTGATGTCAATATTGCATTCGCCAACGAACTTTCCGTGATTTGTGGCGGCCTGAACGTCGATGTTCGCGAGGTTATCGATCTCGCCAACCAGCACCCGCGGGTGAATATACTTAATCCCGGACCGGGTGTCGGCGGCCATTGCGTCGCTGTCGACCCCTGGTTCCTGCACGAGGCCAATCCCGAAGCCGCCCGGCTCATACGGCAGGCCCGCGCCGTCAACGACGGGATGCCGGCCCGGATCGTCCAGATCGTGGAGGAGGCTACCAGGGGCCTCACAAGCCCCACCATTGCCTGCCTCGGTCTGAGCTATAAGGCCGATGTCGCTGATATGCGGGAAAGTCCGGCGCTGGAGATCGTGCAACTCCTGGCCGAGCGGAGTGTCGCCCACCTTCTGGTCGCCGAGCCCCACATCGACGCACTGCCGACGGGCCTGCACGGCGCCAATGTCGAGTTCACAACGGCCGAGGCGGCGATCATGCGTTCGGATCTGGTGCTGCTTCTGGTGGATCACTCTGCATTTCTGGGCTGCCGCAAGGCCGCGTCCGCGCGCCGGCTGATCGACACACGGGGCTTCTGGAGATAGCGAACAGGGTCCGGCGCGTGGACAATTCCGCCCGGTCAGCCTATTTCGCGCGACGCCCGGCTCTGGTTGTCTTCCGACGATTGGCGGGACGCAGCGGTGAATTCGACGGGCCATGGCGACAGTGCGCAACGAGACCATCGCCGACCCCGGCCTGGTGCAGGACCGCTTGCGCGTAGCAGCGATCATGGACCCGTTCACCCTCTCCTGCTTCGCGCCAGAGGTGGAACTGTTCGAGTTGGCCGTCGACGTTGACCTCGCCGATCTGGTCGCGTTCCGGCCGGATTTCCTGTTCGTTGAATCGGCGTTTTTTGGCAAAGATCGGCGCTGGCACGGCAAGATTGCCGGCCGAAGCGCCGAGTTGATGCGCCTGTTGAATTGGTTTCGGGAAAAACGCATTCCGACCGTGTTCTGGAACAAGGAAGATCCCGTCCACTTCAACTATTTCGTGAAAGCGGCACAGGAATTCGACCATGTATTTACGACCAACATCGACTGCATTCCCGAGTACAAGCGCCGCCTGAGGCACGATCGCGTCCATCTTCTGCCTTTCGCCGCCCAGCCGAGACTGCATAACCCGATTGAAACCAGCGAAAGGCGTGACGCCGTCAGTTTTGCTGGAAGCTATTATGTCCGGTTTCCGGACCGCGCCGAAAATCTCAAGACCATCGTTTCGTTTCTCTCACCTTTGAAAGAGATCGAGATATATGATCGCCATTGGGGCGATCCTAACCATATGTATCGCTTCCCGCCGGAGTACGACAAATACGTTCGCGGCACGTTAAATTACAATGAAATAGACAAGGCCTATAAAGGCACAAGTTATTCTATAAATCTTAACTCCGTTAAGCAGTCGACGACGATGTTTTCGCGTCGAATGTTTGAGCTATTGGCGTCCAATGCAATTGTGATCGGCAATTTTTCACGCGGTGTTCGTCTGTTTTTTGGCGATGTCATTATTTCGAGTGATGACGGCCGTGAGTTGCTGAAGCGCTTCAGTGAAGTTTCGAACTCCCGGGAGTACCGCTGGAAGCTTCGGTTAGCCGGCCTTCGCAAGGTGGGCCAGGAGCACCTCTATGCCCATCGCGTGGCGGAGATCGCGCGGCCAGTTCTGGGCCGTCAACTCGATGTAGCCCTGCCTCACGTACTCGTCGTCGCCTACGCCGGCACGGAAATCGAGCGCGACCGCCTGGTCGCCGGCTTTCAGCGCCAGACCCACGAGCGACGTCGCATGGTTCTGGTATGCGGGCCGGGAGCGGCTCCGGATGCAGCGCTGCAGGGTATAGAGGTTATGGGCGCCGGGCAGTGGACCGACGGGGGGCTCCAGGACCGCATCGGGCCCGGGGACTGGGTCGCCGTCATGGCGTCCGCGGACTATTACGGTCCCAACTACCTGCTGGATCTATTGATCGCCGCGCGGCTCTGCTCCGCGCCGTTGGTGGGCAAGATCGCCCGCTACAGTGTCGATGGACCCGCTCTCAGCCTCTTGCATCCCGAAGCGGCCTATCGGCAGGCGAGCGAACTGCCTGCGCGGGCCGCCATAATCCACGCCGGGGCCTTGCCCGGCGACGCCCTGGCCATCGAGATTCAATCTCTGCCGGGCCTGGTCTGGCGGCATCCCGGGGCGATCGGATCGGACCCGTTCAATTATTGCGAGAATGGCGCGGTCGCCCATGACGGGATGTTGCGCCGTGTGGGCGATCTCGATGTCAATTCCGGGGTGTCGATCAATCGTCTTCTGGACGCTGCGGGTCGGCTGAAGCCCCGGAAAGTGTTTGACCCGCCCCATCCACGCCGCCTGGTCAAAGAGCTACGAGCCAACCTGAAGCGCAAGCTGCTCTACGCCAGAGACGGCGTCCTTTCGGGTTTGGCCGCAAGAAAATTCGCTATGGACGTAAGGCTGGCAGTCAAGGGCCGCCTTATCACGCGCGCCTTCTTGATAGACGTCTTTAGAAAATTGAAGGCGCGCAGGCCGTTCGATCCCAAACCGGGTTACCTGGCCGGTTCGGGCAAGGCGCTTGTCGTAACAAACATGTATCCGCGCTATAGCGCGCTGTATTCCAACTTCTTTGTCCATACGCGTGTCAGATCATACATCGAGCGTGGTCTGGCTGTTGATGTGTTTTGTCTTACCCACGACGAAGGCACGGGTTTCGATGAATTCGAGGGCGTTGATGTCGCAAGAGGCAGCGTCGGCGACCTTGATCGGGCGCTGGCGACGGGCCAGTACAAGACCATCCTGGTGCATTTCCTGACGCCGGCGATGTGGTCGGTGCTTAAGCAATACGCGACATCCTCCAAGATCATCGTCTGGGTCCACGGCTTTGAAATTCAGCCGTATTTCCGTAGAATTTCGCAATACCCAGACTTCCTGTCTCGCCTGGTGGCGAAGTTCAAAAGCGATCAGACGACCGCATTCTGGCAATCCCTGACAGGACAGCCGAAATCGCTCCTGAAATTGGTCTTTGTGTCACGCCACTTCGCCGGTGAGGTCATGGAAGATCTTTCCCAGACATTGAGTGATGATCAATACCGCGTAATACACAACCCGATCGATGTTGATCTGTATCAATACAGACCCAAGCCAGTTGAACAACGATTACGGATTCTTTCAATCCGTCCATTCAAGACGAACAAGTACGCCAACGACATCACCGTGCGGGTGATATTGGCGCTGTCGGAAATGCCGCTGTTTGATCGCCTTGAGTTCCGCATCGTGGGCGACGGCTATCTCTTCAAGAAGATCACCGAACCCGTGCGGCGGTTCCCGAACGTAACGCTGGAGCAACGCTTTCTGTCGCAGGCGGAGATCGCGGCGCTGCATCAGGAATTCGGAATATTCCTTTGCCCTTCACGGTGGGACTCTCAAGGCGTGTCCCGCGACGAGGCGATGGCCTCGGGGATGGTGCCGATCACCAACGACGTCGCGGCAATTCCGGAATTTGTCGATTCCTCCTGCGGCGTGCTGGTCCCGGCGGAAGACGTCCGCGCCATGGCCGACGCGATCGAACAACTGGTCGCCGATCCTGACCGCTTTCTCAGAATGTCCGAGGCCGCCGCCCTTCGGGTCCGGCGGCAAAGCGCCCTGTCCGATGTCATTGCCGCGGAGCTCGCCCTCATCAACGAACCGGCAAGTCAGCCTTGACGCCGACAAGGCGACGTCAGTCCCGGGCAGCGCTCGCTTCCAGTTCAAGAGACGCCGCGGCGGGCCCCAAGAGGGCAAGTTCGGTCACCGAGTCGACCGAGATCCGCCTCGGGCGCGCTTCGAACGGGGCGCCTGTCCCTGATGGAGCGTCCAACCTGCGCTCCCGCGGGGCGCCGTATTTCAGGATATCGCGGATCCGCTCGCCGGCCTTGCCATCGCCAAATGGACTGCCCTTGTTCGACATCGCCGCCAATGCCGCCGGATCATCGAGCAGCCGGGAGACCTCGCTGACGACCTGGTCGCAGCCGGCCCCGACCATGTGAACCGATCCGGCCTCAACCGCCTCCGGTCGCTCGGTGGCTTCCCGCATCAAAAGCACCGGCTTGCCGAGGAACGGAGCCTCCTCCTGGATCCCGCCGGAGTCGGTCAGGATGATGGTGCTTTTCGACATGAGGTAAACGAACGAAACATAGTCCAGCGGCGCCAGCAAAATTATATTCGGGGCGCCCGCCAACATCCGTCGCGCCGGCTCGCGGACATCAGGGTTTGGATGCAGCGTTACGACGACCTGGGAGTCTGTACGCTCCGCGAGCGCCAGCAACGCGCGACAGATCGTCGTGACATTATCACCAATATTTTCGCGCCGGTGGAAGGTCGTCAGAATGATGCGGCGCGCCGGATCGAGCGGGCTGAACTTGGCAATGAGCCGGGTTTCGAGCTCCGGGTTGCTGGCGATCTCGTCCATGATCCAGGACACCGAGTCGACCGCCGTATTGCCCGTAATGTGGATATCTTTCGCCGCGACACTGTCATCCAGAAGATGGCTGCGCGCCTGGGCGGTCGGCGCGAAGTGCGTATCAGCCAGACAGGTGACCATCCGGCGATTGGTTTCTTCCGGCCAGGGCGCGCGCTTGTCGCCGGTGCGTAAGCCTGCCTCGACATGGCCGATCGGAATCCGCTCATAAAAAGCGGACAGGGCCGCCGCAAATGTCGTCGTGGTATCGCCGTGCACCAGGACCATATCGGGCCGCCAGAGCCGATAGACGTCACGCATCGCAGTCACGATATTGGCTGTCAGATTGTGCAGATCGCCCGGCGTGCGGATCAAATCCAATTTGAAATCCACATCAATTGAGAACGAACGGATCACGCTATCAAGCATCTCCGCGTGCTGGGCGCTGTTTACGATTTTCACGTTGAAAAATGAATCGTTGCGCAAGACCGAAATAACCGGCGCCATCTTGATGGCTTCAGGCCGGGTCCCAACGACGACTAGAATATCCACGGATTCGCCACCGGTATATTAACCCATGCATGGGAGGTCATGCATAATCTATACGTTTTGAGAGACTGCGCTTTCATAGGTCGAAGAAAATATATTGAGCAGATTTCACGTTATGCTTTGAACTGATCATTGCTCGCGTCCGGGCAATATTGTGCGCGCGATTCCCGCAGTGGCGACTTTCCGGGGGAGTTGCCGAATATCGTCTTCATCCCGGGGCGGAGAGACCATAGAGGCACGACCGGAGTCACGATATTTGAGATTAGTGCACGCATCCTGGCATTGGACGGTCAGCTTGACGGTTAAAGTCGCTCAATCTACACATCTTTCTCTGGAAAAATCGCCTTTGGCGGCGACGGCAACCCAATCGATTTCACAACGTGCTCAAATATTTTCGCAGGAAGCCGCCCCCGCCGCCTCCAACGGGGATCGTGCCAAGGCCGGATGGTATATCTGCACACCTTTGGCCCGAAGAGGAAATACTACTAACCGGATTCATGAATAGCTGCAGGCGCTATGTGGAGTTCGGCACGGGTGGCAGCACAATCATCGCCTGCACTACCGTTGGTGAATCAGTCGTCTCTGTGGACTCCTCACGCCACTGGCAGGACGATGTGATGCGCCGCCTCGCCGAGAGGCGCGCGCCGATAACGCCGACGTTTCAATATGTGGATATCGGCCCGGTGGCGGCCTGGGGTTGGCCGACCGATGACTCCCGTCGTGGCGACTGGCCCGCCTATTACACAACCTTGTGGTCACTTGATGGAGCGTGCGACGCCGACCTCTATTTCATTGATGGCCGGTTCAGGGTTGCGTGTTTCATGGAGACGTTGCTCAGATGTCGAACGGACGCGACCATTGTGGTTCATGACTACGCGCGGTCAGAGTATCAAATAATGGGTGAAGTGGCGCAGGAAATTGCGCGCGCGCGAACGCTTGTCGCATTCCGAAAACCACCCGATTTCGACGAAGACAGGGTACGGGAAATTCTCGCTGAGTTTCGGTTCGACCCGAGGTAACCCGGCATCCGGGGCCGCCACCGAACGATCGGCGCCGGGTGACCCACACGCATCCTGGCCGGCGCCAGTCCCGGGCGCCCATTGCGCCGCCTCATCGGAAGCCCCCATACGACCGATCGTGGCGAGCATCGAGCGTTGGCGTGATAGGGATTGAAGTCGCATATGGCTATGACTGACACCGCCGCAGAGAAGGCAGCGTCGCCGCCGCCTTTGGCTCCCGACCTCAGCGGGCTGTTGGGCCTGGGATGGCGGTTGGCGATCGACATCATCCGATATGACGGCTCGCGAAGCCTGGCCGCGTTGGCGCTGATGGTGGTCGGCGGCGTACTCGAGGGGGCGGGCCTTCTTATTCTCGTGCCGATCCTGTCGGTCGCCATGGGGAGCATGGGTCCGGGCCATGGCTCCGAGCTGATCCTGTCGGCTCTTACCGCCCTCGGCGCCGACACCAAGGTCCAGCGGTTGATGGTGCTCCTGGCGGGTTTCTGCGTCCTGGTGATCCTTCGGGGGCTGGTCTTGGCCGCCCGCGACCACACCCTGACACGGCTGCAAGTGGGCTTCTCCGAGGCTCAGCGAGCCAAGGTCGCACAAAGGCTGGTGGGCGCGTCATGGCCGGTGGTGTCCCGGCTTTCGCATGCGCGGATCAACCAGGTCTTGAACGGTGAGGTTCAGCAGCTCGGTCAGGCGGCCCAGCTTCTGATCCAGATCGGGGTTTCGGTGTTCACCCTGGTCGTGCTCACCGGCCTGACGTTCGCGCTGTCGCCAATGCTGGCCGCGCTGACCTTCGGCGTTCTGACAGTCGGGACGGTGACCATGGGGCCGGCCCTGGTCCGCGCTTTCAGCATGGGATCGGCCACCGTAGCCGCGAACCAGCACCTGTCCTGGAGCTCGAGCCAGTTCCTGGGCGGACTGAAGCTCGCCATGAGCCAGGGGATGCATTCCAGTTTCCTGGCGGACTTCAAGGCAGGATTGGCGGTGATAAGCCATCGGCGACTCCAACTCGCCGACCAGCAGGCCGCGCGACGGGTCGTCAGCAACGCCATGGCTGCCTTTCTCGCCGCGTTCGTCGTGTTGATCGGCTTTGGGTTTCTCAACCTCGCGCCGGCCGTGATTGTCGCCATGCTCGTTCTGATCGGCCGGATCAGCGCGCCCGCGGCCATTCTCGAGCAAAGCACCCAGACCCTGGCCCAAACCCTGCCGGCCTACGCCCGCATAGGCACGCTCTGCGCCGAGCTTGAGGCCGAGACCCAGCCCCAGCCTGCGGCCGACCCGGACCTGTCGCTGCCCGACGGGGCGATCGAGTTCCAGAAGGTGTCTTTCAGTCGGGGCTCGCGAGCGATTCTTCATGGCTTCGACCTGCGGATCGAGCCGGACGCCTTCCTTGGCATCCGGGGGGCCTCCGGCGTGGGCAAGACGACATTCGCCGATCTTCTGGTCGGACTCTATCCACCCCGGACCGGCCGGATCACCATCGGCGGCGAGCCGTTGGAGGGCGCGCTCCTGACGGCATGGCGACAGGCGCTCAGCTACGTCCCGCAGGAACCGTTCCTGCTGCAGGACACCGTCCGGCAGAATCTCTTATGGGGCGCGCGCGACACCAGCGAAGAGGCGATCCGCGATGCCCTGGAGCTGACGGGCGGCGACGCCATCGTCGGCCGACTCCCGCAGGGCCTCGACACGGTGCTTGGTGAGCGAGGCACCACCCTTTCCGGTGGTGAGCGCCAGCGTATTGCCATCGCTCGAGCCCTGCTGCGGCAACCGCGACTCCTGATCCTGGACGAAGCCACCAGCGCGATAGATATCGTGGGCGAGCAGATCCTTCTGGTGAAATTGCGCAATCTGTCGCCCCGACCCGCCATCATTATCGTGGCCCACCGGCATGAAACGCTGAACCTGTGCGCGGATGTCATGACTCTGGCCGATGGGAAGGCGGAAGTGGTCCCCCGCGCCACGGGACGGAAACGCAGCCGTCATCCTGAGCAGACGCCATGACCCGGTCGGGCGCTGTCAGTCGACCTCGATACTATATCAGGCGGACGGCGTGCGGCCCATGGAGGTCAGGTCCTACCCTATGACGGACCGCCACCCGTCCGGGCCGGCGGCGTCGCGCCTTCGATATCTTTCCCGCCTGACGGCGCCCTGCCGGGACATCCTGGCGCGCCATTTCACTTCCCAGTGGCTGGCGACGCGATTGCCGAAAATAACAAATTTCGGCAATCAACAAATTCAACGCGAGCTATATTCGCTTCAACCCTTGCATGCTCCCAAGGCAATCACGTGCACTTCTATCTGTTTGATCAAATACTTGAGACACATGTCTGTACATCGCTCCAATTGAGCCTGGAACGGATCGGTCATCAGGTAACCTCAAGCGGAAAGATTTGGTCGGGTCATGAGTTTCCCAAGAACAAGGCCGATATTGCCCGCATCGATCTCGCCGTAGAGCACGCAATCGCGTCCAAGCCCGACGTGTTGTTCAACTTTCGTGCAAGCGCTCTATTGCCGCAGCATATTAAACGGCTGGCGGCTGCCGGTATCAGGACCATGGTATGGCAGCCAGACGATCCGGTATTATACAATATATGCTATTCACATGTCATGGACATCTATGATGACGTATTCTTATGCGCGAGCCGACGCGTGTTTGAATTCTATCGCTCTCGCGACCACAAACCTGCAATCAACATGCCATTCTGGGTGGATACAGATCTCTATAATTGCAGCGGATCTGACGACAAACATGGCGATACAGTTTTCCTCGGCCATGGAGTCGGGAAAACCCGGGAATGGCGTTACGAGGCGCTTTGCGGCCTGACAGATGACATCACACTATACGGCAAATTTGACAGCGACCCTTATCAAAAAACGCGCGGTGAGCTTTCAAGCGACGATATTATAGACAATGTCGGGCGATATAGACTTGGTGTTAGCTTGCCACAGTCTTTTGACACCTATAGTCAGACGAAATATGATTTTCTAGGCTTGGGCTTCCTTGGCCAGTTTTTCCTGCCGAGCCGTGTGGTGCAGTATGCGGCCCTGGGCGTGCCCACGCTGACAATCCAGGCGAGCGACTATGACGCCATGCACTATCCGCCGGGGCTGCATGCACGTGATTTTCCCCACGCAAGAGCCCTGATCGCGAAAGCTTTGGCGTCGCCCGAAAGGCTGGAGCTGTTGTCACAGGCGGCTCGCGAGTACGCTGTCAGGCACCTTGATGCCAGACGGCGCGCGGCCTTGCTCGACGCAGTTTGTAATGGCGCGCTACGCGCGGAGGACCTGTCTGTTCTTGAGCAAAATTACATCTACAAATGGATCACTTGAAAGTGCCACATTTGAAATCAGCTCGCGACGAACTTTCGGTCAGACTATTTGATCAAGGGGCCCACTACAGAATACTCTTCGTCGGATCGAGCGAGAAATCCGGCTCCGATATTTCGTCAAGTCTATATAGAGCCCTGAGAAACCTGGGGCATCATGTCTTTTATCTCGACTTGGCGAAACACAATGAGATCACGGACAGGCCACGCAATAGGGGCCGCGGCGCAGGCGTCGCCTGGCTGAAACCCGCCCGGCTTGAAGCCCTGTGCGCCCGTTTTTCCGCTCAAATCGTGGTTCTCTGCACAGACCGCGTTGCCCTTGATGCTGCAGACGCCGAGCGTCTCAAGCAACAAGGGATGGTCTTGATCGGCTTCTCGGCCAGTGGACCGCGCGACATCACATCGATCAACCGCCACGCCGACAGTTTCGACATTCACGCCGTAGTTGATCACGGACTTGTCGGCATGTTCCAGGGCGCGGGCGCTCGCAACACCCTTTACTTGCCGCCTGCCGTTGACAGGGGCTTTGTCACCCAGGTCTCTGCGCCGGCGCACGGCTTCGCATCAGAGGTGATTTGCATTGGTGACCGTCGCTCGGAACATCGGGCGATGATGGCTGCGCTTGCCAGGAACCATAATGTCCAGGCCCGGGGCCCCGGTCGGCGCTTCCTTGGGATCAAACTTGATAGCGCCGCTCACGCAGAGAAGGCCGTGCGCTCGGGCAGGGTGCACGTCCACGTGCCCGGGGCACGGGCCAGGCCGGCTGACATCGTTCGTTGCGTACTGGAATCCGCGAGCGCAGGGGCGCTGGTGTGCGTTGGCCGCTCTGGCGACGTCTCGGATTGCTTTGACTATGGCTCTGAAATCATTGGGTTCAGGAGCCCGTCCGATCTGATTGACCAACTCTCGTCGGTCCTGCAATCACCCGACCGCTATCGGGAAATGACGGAGGCGGCGTTCAGGCGGGTGGCCGCTGGCCACCTGTATGAACATCGTTGGATGGCGATGTTGGAAACACTGTTCAACTGTTCGCCTGACACCACGCCGTGGCTGGGCGAAGCGCGCATTCGAAGCATCCGTCAAACGCTGGGGCGGTCCCTGCCCAGGTGCAAGCCGGTCATCGTCTCCGGGTATTATGGCGCGGGTAATCTGGGGGACGAACTGATCCTGGCCGCTATTGAGCGCGGCCTTCGGAGTGCCGACGCCGCAGTGCAGATTACAGTGGCCGCGGAAAACCCGGTTGCGGTTGAGCGCGATCATTGTCTTCAGGCGTTTCCGCGCAGAGACCTCAAACACGCTGAGCATAACGCCCGTACAGCCGTCGCTACTATTCTTGGCGGGGGCGGCTTGTGGCATGACTATACGTTTGAAAAGGGCGGGGGCCTGACGGCGATATTTCGTGAGCCCCGGCTTTCGATGGCAAGCTTTGCGCCCCAGCAGATGCTGGCGCGGTTCTTTGAGACGCCCTGCCACGTGGTGGGCATGGGGGTGGGCCCGATCTCGGACCCCGACGCCTTTCGGATGCTCCGTTTTGTCGCTGATCTGGCGGACACAATTCAGGTCAGGGACGAGCAGTCCCGGGCGTTGCTTGCAAAGGCCGGCGTGGCGACCAGCAAGGTGTCTGTTGCGCCAGACCTGGCGTATTCCCTGCCGCTGCCAGTATCTCAAATCAGAACCGGGGAGCTACAGTCTGTCTGGCGCCTGAAGGATGAAGGTTACACAGTTGTTGGGGTTAACATTCGACCCTGGTCGTTCTGTGACGAAGACGCACTGATCTCACGACTGGTAAAGGGTCTGAAATCTGCGGTCGGCGCAGCGAAATTGGCGATCGTTACCATTCCAATGCAAGGCGTTGACAATGCAGCGTTGAGCAAATTCTTGCTGGCCTGCGGCGCCGATGTGAAGCGTGTTGAACTCAACTCGCCCTTGTCGCTGGAAGACCTGGGTGGTGCGATGGCGGCGTGCGATGTCCTGCTATCGATGAGGTTGCACGCCTGTTTGATTGCGCATCGTCTGGGCAGGCCCGTGGTGGGCATAGCCTACGACCCAAAGGTGGCGAATCACTTTGATGAGATTGGCAGAGCCCAATTCGCGCTTCCGATTGACGCCCCGGCGGACGCTGTCGGCGCTGCCCTGGGCGTCGGATTGAGCGACCAGGCGCACCTTCCTGTCGAAACCCGGCAGATACTGGCGACCCTGGAGTCGCAGGCTCGCGAAGCACTTGAAGGCGTGGCGCGACGGATTGCCGGGTTGCCTCCATCAGACAGGATAGTGCTGTCGATCCAGCCACACACCCCCACAGAGCGCCGGTAGCGCAGGGGGCGCGGGGGTCAGGCGTTCGGGTCACCCGCGCGCGCGAAGCCTCGCGGCCTGTTGCACCACAACAGCTCGATCAGCCGGCCGGCGGAACCCGCGCGCCCTGCATCTGGCGCAGCATCTCGCGGCTGGCGGCGCGGTCTTCCTCGGTCTGGACCGCGCTGCGGCAGACCCGGCGGCCGAAGCGGGAGCCGGTGACAGCCTCGGTCCGGCAGACCTGGGCGGTCTCCGCGGCGGGCCGGGCGGCGCCGGATGCGGGGGCGGCCGCGACAGATGTCTCAGCGGCGGGCTGCACGGGCGCGGGGGCGGGCGTCTGCTGGAACAGGGCGACGGAAGCGAACAAGACGACGGGGAACAACACCAGGAACTCCTGTGGGGCTTTGGGCGGCATAATGCCGGACGGGGCGGACTTCGCAACCCCGGCGCGAGATCAGACCCGTTCGCTGATCCTGATGGCGGCCCGGCAGCCCGCCTTGATGATGGCGCTCAGCACGCCGTAGCCAGGCGCCTCGCGGGCCCCGCGTTCGACGGCGTGGTCATGATGCCCCAGCTCTTCCTCGCGGAAGACCGACAACTCCGCGGCCAGGGCCGGGTCGCGGTCGTTCAGTTCGGCGATCTGGTCGGCGTAGTGCTCCTCGATCACGCTTTCGACCGCCTCGGTGCAGGCGTGCGCGGCCTTCTCGCCCATCAGGGCCGTACCGGTTCCCAGCGCCAGGGCGGCCAGTCGCCAGACCGGGGTCATCACCGTCGGACGCACGCGTTCGGCGTTCAGCAGGGCTTCGAAGCGGGCGAGGTGGACGGCCTCCTGGGCCTGCATCTCGCCCATGTCGGCGGCGACGGCCTCATGGCCGGCGCGACCCTCGAACACGGCGCGCTGGGCGCGGTAGATGTGGACCGCGGCGTACTCCCCCGCGTGATCCACGCGCAGGATTTCCGCGCGACGGCGTTGGCTGGCCCCGCGGCCGGGCCGGGCCAGCGGAATACGGCGGTTGTCCGCCGTATCCGTTTCAGGGGCCTCAGTTACGAGGGGCTCTGGCATCCTTGGGCCTCTTGGCGGCGAGCAGGCTGAACACGGCCAGGGCGGTCGAGATCAGGGCGTTCCACCCTGCCATGGACAGGCCGAGGAAGCGCCACGTCACCGCGTCGCACATGACGACCTTTTCCACCGGGCCGGTGCCCAGGGCCAGGGCGGCCAGGCTTTCGAGGTTCACGTCGCCGCCGCCGGAGCAGATCGCCGGCAGGTCCCACCATTTCATCTCGCCGCCCATGTGGAAGACGGCCGTGATCGCGCCGGTGGCGAAGACGACGGCCAGCAGGAAGGCGGCGATACGCGGCGTGCCGCGGCTGCCCCGGCTGATCAGATGCCAGAGGGTGGCGACGAGGGCGATGGCGACAGCGCCCCAGTACACCTCGCGCTGCTTGAGGCAGAGGTTGCAGGGGGCGAGGCCGCCGAATCGCTCGAACGCATGCGCAGCGCCCAGCAGGGCCAGCGAGGCCGCCAGGGCGAAGGCGGTCCACCACCGCGTCAGGAGTCGATACAGGCCTCTCATCGGAGGACGTTCATAGCGGGGCCGAAGCGCCGCGTCGATGAGGCTCGCCCGATCAGAGCAGCTTCACCGCGGCAAAGGCCGCGACAAGCACCACGATGCCGACGATGCTCCACATCGCCAGCCGCTTTTCGACCATTTCCAGCATGGCCGGGCCCCAGCGCTTGAGCACGAAGGCCTCGGCGAAGAAGCGGCCGCCGCGGGTCACGGCGCACAGGGCCACGAAGAGCGGGAAGTTGAACTGGAAGATGCCCGAGGCGATGGTGATCAGCTTGAACGGGATCGGCGTCAGGCCCTTGATCAGGATCACCCAGGCCCCGTGCTGCTGGAACAGGGCCTTGGACGCCTCGAAGGTGTCGGCCTTGCCCAGCCAGGTCAGGATCATCATCCCGACGTCGGTCAGGAAAAAGCCGATGGCGTAGCCGAGGATGGCGCCCAGGACCGAGGCCAGGGTGCAGACGCCGGCGTAGAAATACGCCCGATCCGGCCGCGCCAGGATCATCGGGGCCAGCATGACGTCGGGCGGGATCGGGAAGAAGGAGCTTTCCGCGAAGGACACCGCCGCCAGGGCCGGCGTGGCGTGTTTGCTGCGGGCGAGGTCGAAGACCCAGTCGTAGAGCTTGCGAAGCATGGATGTCCCGGAAAGGCCGAGCGTCGCGTCTAGCAGTCCCGGACGGCGCGCGCACCCGCAGAAACCCTCCGTGAGTCGCGGTCGCGGCGAAGGGTCGCTATAGAGGCCGCCTCCCGCCTCTCCCCAGGACGGACTTCCCCATGCGCTACCTGCACACCATGGTCCGGGTGACCGACCTCGACGCCTCGCTGCGTTTCTACTGCGACCTGCTGGGTCTGGAGGAGATGCGGCGGATGGAGAATGAGGCCGGGCGCTTCACCCTGGTCTTCCTCGCCGCCCCCGCGGACCGGGATCGATCGGACGCGGACCGGTCGCCCGAGGTCGAACTGACCTTCAACTGGGATCCGGACCCCCAGCCCTACGACGGCGGCCGCAATTTCGGTCACCTGGCCTACAAGGTCGGCGACATCTACACCGCCTGCCAGCGGCTGATGGACGGCGGCGTCCTTATCAGCCGGCCGCCCCGCGACGGCCGCATGGCCTTTGTCCGGTCGCCGGACGGCATCTCCATCGAACTGCTGCAGGAGGGCGCCGCCCTGGCCCCCGCCGAGCCCTGGCTGTCCATGCCCAACACCGGGAGCTGGTGACCTTGAAAGCCTTTCCGATCGTGGCATCGGCCCTGCTGGGCCTGACATCGCTGGGGGCCTGCGCCTCGACCTCCGAGACCTATCCGGCGCGCACGGCGACCGAACAACTGCTGGTGGCCCGCGCCGCCGACCGCGCCGTCGAGGGACTGATCCTGCCGATCCCGGCGGGGTCGCGGGTGTTCGTGGACGCCACCTATTTCCAGGCCGAGAACGCCGCCTATGGCGTCAGCGCCATCCGCAGCGCCCTGTCCGACGCCGGCTATGCCCTGGCTTCCAGGAAGGACGACGCCGACGCCGTGTTCGAACTGCGCGCCGGCGCCCTGTCGCTGGAGCAGATGCGCCGCGTCTTCGGCCTGCCGGACATGCGGCTGCCGATCAACGACAGCTTCAACGTCGTCTCTGTGCCCGAACTGTCCATCTACAGCCGTCGCGACCGGATCGGCGTGGCCGAGTTTTCGGGCTTCCTCTACGAACCGAAGACCGGCGCGCCCCTTGGCGCCGTCCTGCCCATGACCGGCGAATTCCGCATCCGCAGCCACAAGCTTCTGATGATCGTGGCCTGGGGCCAGCAGAGCATCGACCCGGGCCAGCGCGACCCCGGCGACAGCTGGCGGGAATTCTAGGGGCGGTCGAAGCACTGCGCTTGTCATCCCGGCCGAAGCGAAGCGGAGAGCCGGGACGGTTGAAGCACCCTCGTTCTCTGGCCTCCCGGACAGCCCGCTTGGGCTGAGCCGGGAGCAAGGCGCGGCTGCACAAAAGGCGAGGGCCTGTTCCCTTCGGCGGCGTCGCGAGTCCCAAGAGCGGAGCGGCCCCCGCCCGTCTCCCGGCTCAGCCCAAGCGGGCTGAGCCGGGAGGGACCACAGGTGGGCCAACTCCCGTCCCCGATCTCCGCTTCGCTCCGTCGGGGATGACAAGGGCTCAAACCCTGTCGCAGGGGCGAGAAGATACTGTCCCCCGGAAAGGCGTGACGCTGCTCCGGAATTGCGCGGGTTCAGTCTGTTTCCGCTGACCTTCCCTGTCGGCCGCTCCTGCGCCGGAGCCGCCGTGAAACCCTGTTGTCAAAGACCCGCGCCGCTTTCTGGAGACGGCGACGGGTCATTGTACCGCCGTCGTGGAGGACGCTGGCTGATTTCCGGCGGCGGGGGTCGGGAAGGGTGAAATCCGGGTCGGGAGGGGCGAGATTATACGGGGCGGGAAGACACGGTTCAGGCGTCCGCCATCGGCGCATTGATCTGCAGCCGGGGTTTCCGGGGCGGGACGGCGGAGGCTTCTTCCTCGTGGTCCTGAACGGCGCCGAAATGGTCGGCGACGGTGCGACCGTCGTTGACCCGGCCGTCGCGGAACAGGAAGCCCATGATCTCGTGGAACCAGACCCGGCGGCCCATGCGGTAGTACCAGCGCGTGGCGTGGCGGATTTTCGGATCGGGCCGCCAGATGAGCCGGGCCAGCGCCTTCGGGCGGGCCTGGCAGACGAATTCGATCGCCTTGACCCACAGAAAGACGCGCCAGGGCGGCATCCGCTTCATGGCGAGAACCTGATGCTTGTAGTCCCAGCGGCGGCGGTCGGGCTGGATCACCGCCCGGTCCTCGGCCAACCGGTAGTAGGGCGTCCACCGGTGCGGGGTGACGTAGAGGGCCTGGATCTGGTCGGGGTCGTAGTCGACCAGCTGGCGCAGGCCGCGCCAGAAGTCGGCGTCGGTCTGTTCGTCGAAACCGGCGACCCAGGTGGCCATCGACAGGATGCGGTGTTGGCGCAGCAGGCGGATCGCCTCGCGGTCGACGTTGGCCGTCGCGCCCTTTTTGATCAGTTTCAGGGTCGGCTCGTCGGTCGATTCCATCCCCATCAGGAAGCGTTCGAAGCCCGCCTGCTTGTAGAGGTGCAGTTCGTCGCGATCGCGCACGATGTCGCCGGCGCGGGTCGAGCCGACCAGGGTGATGTCGAGGTTGCGGGCGATGACGGCGCGCAGGAAGGCCAGCCAGGGCTTGCGGCCGGCGCTGGGGTTTTCGTCGGCGAAGTTGAACACCTGAACGCCGTGCTCGCGGTGCAGCCAGGCGATCTCGTCGGCCAGCTTTTCGGGGTCGCGGTGGCGCCAGCGGGTCCAGAAGCCGCGCTGGCCGCAGTAGTTGCACAGGTGCGGACAGCCGCGGGAGAACTGGATGACCACGGCGCGCTTGCCGCCCCAGTAGCTGTAGCGGGCGTGGTCGATCAGCTCCCAGCCGACGCGATAGTCGTCCAGCGTCTGGATCACCGGGGCCGGCTGGCTCGCCATGGGACGGCCGTCCCGGCGGAAGGCCACGCCCGGGATGTCGGACAGGTCGCCGCCGGAGGCCAGCGCGGCCATCAGCCGCCGGGCCGTCTCCTCGCCCTCGCCGCGCACGATGGCGTCGACCTGGGGCTCGTCGCGCAGAATCTCGCGCCAGAAGTAGGTTGGATGGACGCCGCCATAGACGATGCGGACGCCGGGCAGGGCCGCGCGGATGCGGGCCGCGACGCCGGCGATCACCGGATGGCCGGACGACGAGCCTGAATGGCCGAACAGCACGGCCTCGGGCGCGCGGCGCACGGCCTCGGCGACCAGTTCATCCAGCGGCATGGGGCCGAACTCGCCGTCGATCAGCGACACCTCATGGCCGTCGTCGATCAGGGGACCGCCGACGGCAAGCAGGCCGAGAGGCGGCAATTGTTCTTTCGGAATTCGGCTGCCGATCGCAGGATGCGGTACGTTTACGAGAAGAATGCGCATTCTGGCTCAACCGACGGTGCGCCCCACCCAAGCGGGGGTCCGGTCGGCGCGCAAGCCGCCAAATGCGCCAAAGGGAAGAAATGTCATGACCGAGTCGACGCTCCGCCTCGCCCAGTATCGCGCCTTCGCAGAGGCGCGGCTGCATTTCAGCCGGCTGTTCTTCCAGACGGTGGCCTTCGTCCTCTCGGCCCTGATCGCCGCCGCCTTCCTGTTCCGCGACGCGCCCGAACCGGCGCGGTCGTGGCTGCTGCTGGCGGCGGGGGCGGCGCTGTTGCAGACCGCGTTCATAAGCTGGCGCCTGCGCCGGACCGAAGGCGGCTACGCCGAGCGGCTGGCGATGATCGAGGGCGACGGATCGGACGGTCCGGCCCATCCGCGCTCCGGGCCGCTGGGGGCCAAGACATCGGTGACCGCCGCCCTCGCCCTGGCCGGACTGGCTGTGGCCGCGGCCGGCGCCGCCGGCCTGACCTGACCGTTCCGCAGCTTGCGCCCCGGCCCTCGCTCGGGGATGGTCGCGCCATCAGTATTTCCAGGGGTCCCCATGCGCCGTCTGCTCGTCTCGTCCGTCGCCGTCCTCGCCCTGATGGCGGGCGCGACCGCCGCCGCGGCGCAGGACCCTCACGCCGGGCACGCCGGCCACGCGGCGCCCGCCGCCGCGACGCAGAGCGAGGACGCGCGGCTGGCGGCGTTTTTCGAACAGGCGTTCCAGGAGCGGATCGCCCTGTCGCCGCAGCAGATGACCTCGCTGGGTATCAAGACCGACTACGACAAACTGGATGACAACACCGACGCGGCGGCGGCGCGGTCGCTGGCGCTGGCGGAGCGGCAACTGTTGCAGCTGAACGACCAGTTCAATCCGCGGACCCTGAGCGACGAGAGCCGGCTGTCGTGGCGGCTGTTCGAATACGGGGTGGAACAGGCGCGGCTGTCGAACCGCTGGCGCGACTGGGGCTATCAGTTCGCGGCCAACGGCAATCCGACCACGGGCCTGCCGGTGTTCATGATCAACAACCACCGCGTCGACAGCGTGCCGGACGCCGAGGCCTATGTGGCGCGTCTGGTCGAGGCCGAGCGGGTGATGGGGGAGATTTCGACCACCCTGAGGGCAAGGGCGGCGGCGGGGGTGATCTCGCCGGCGTTCGTGTTCGCGCCGACGATCGCCAATACCGGGGCGATCATCGCGGGCGCGCCGTTCGATGACGGGGCGGACAATCCCGTCTGGGCCGATTTCCAGCGCAAGATCGGCGCGCTGGATGCCGACGCCGCGACGAAGGAACGGCTGCTGGCCGAGGGGCGGGCGGCGCTGACGGGGCCGTGGCGGCGCGGCTATGAGGGTGTTCTGGCGGCCCTGACCGAGGTCGGGGCCCAGGCCGAGGCGATGCCGGACAATGCCGGCGGGGTCTGGCGGCTGCCCGAGGGCGAGGCCTTCTACAACGCCCGTCTGCAGCTCTCGACCACCACCGACCTGACGGCGGACCAGATCCACGAGATCGGCCTGGCCGAGGTGGCGCGGCTGCAGGGCGAGATGCAGACCATCATGACCCAGGTCGGCTTCACCGGCTCGCTGCAGGAGATGTTCGCCTATCTCAAGACCGATCCGCGGTTCCAGTATCCGAACACGCCGGAAGGCAAGGAGGCGTATCTGACCGACGCCCGCGCCTTCATCGCCCAGGTGATGGAGGCGGCGCCGCGGTATTTCAGCGACCTGCCGGAATCGGCGCTGGAGGTGCGGGCGGTCGAGCCCTGGCGCGAGGCGACGGCCTCCATCGCCTTCTACAACTCGCCGGCGCCCGACGGATCGCGGCCGGGCATCTATTACGTCAACCTGTCGGACATGACCCAGGTGCTGAAGCCCCAGATCGAGGGGATCAGCTATCACGAGGGCGCGCCGGGCCACCATTTCCAGATCGCCTGGGCGCAGGAGATGGAGGGTCTGCCGCGCTTCCGCCGTTTCGGCGGCTACGGCGCCTATGCCGAGGGCTGGGGGCTCTATGCCGAGCGGCTGGGCAAGGAGATGGGGTTCTATGAGGACCCGTATTCCGACTTCGGCCGGCTCTCGACCGAGCTGTGGCGCGCGGTGCGGCTGGTGACCGATACGGGGCTGCACGCCAAACGCTGGAGCCGCGAACAGGCGATCGACTATTTCCGCCAGAATTCGCTGCTGAGCGAGCGCGACATCGTCAAGGAGGTCGAGCGCTATCTGACCAATCCGGGGCAGGCGACCAGCTACAAGATCGGCGAGCTGAAGATCATGGAGCTGCGGGCGCGGGCGCGGGCGGCGCTGGGCGACCGGTTCGACATCCGCGACTTCCACGCCGTGGTGCTGGGTTCGGGCTCGGTGCCGCTGGATGTGCTGGAGGACCAGGTCGACGCCTGGATCGCGGCGGGCGGCGGCGCGCCCGGCTGAGGCCGACGCGGCCGATCGCCACGTTGGCGGAACCGGAGCGGCACCGTAGCTCTATGGGCGGACCCCTCCAGGAGACGCCGATGCCCTTGCTGATGTGCCCCAATGACAACGCCGCCATGCAGACGCTGGAACGGGGCGGCGTGCAGTTCGACATGTGCCCGACGTGCCGCGGCGTCTGGCTGGACCGGGGCGAGCTGGAGAAGCTGATGGACTCGGCGATGCAGGACGGCCGGGCCTCCGCGCCCCAGGCCGCGCCGGCCCCGCAGCCCTATCCGCCGCAACAGCCGCCGCAGCAGCCCTGGGGCGGCCAGCCCGCTTACCGCGACGAGCGCTATCGCAGCCGCGACGACGACGACCACCGCTACAAGAAGAAGAAACGCGACAGCATCTTCGACATTTTCGACTGACCAGGCGGCGTCGGGCGCATCCGCAGGACTTGACACGCCATCGTTCACCAAACGATGCTCTTCAAGGTTGAGGGCAGACAGGGAACGGGCGATGCGTGGCACGATGTGGATGCGGCCCGCCGTTATGGCTGTGGCGCTGTTTGGCGTGTCGGCCTGCGCCACGGTCGTTACGCGGCACCCCCAGTTCGGCACGGACTGCGAGGCGCTGAACGCCGACGTGGACTGCGTTCGCGTCTTCTATGGAACCAGCCGGGCGGTGATGCTGGCGGCTTCGGCCGCCGCCCCGTCCGACACCGGCGAGGTCGACGTGGTCGCCGGCGGCGAGACGGCCGGGCCGGGCCTGGTCCTGGGTCGGGCGGACGTCTGGCTGCCAAGGCTGGGAGACCGGCCGGAACAGAGACAGCGCGGCGAGACGCCCCTGGTCACCGGCGAGGCGCCGGAGGACCAGGACGAACAGGAAAAATACGTCTTCATCACCCGGATCACCGCAGCCGGGCGCACCCGGTTCGTGGAGGAACTGCAGAGTAGCGTGACCAGGGACGGCGGCGGCTCCGTCCTGCTGTTTGTCCACGGGTTCAACACGGGCTTTGATTCCGCGCTGATTCGTTCGGCCCAGCTGACCTTCGACCTCCGCCAGAACCGCGACGCCAGCAACCGCCAGGCCAATGATTTCAACCCCGGCGCGCCGGTGCTGTTCACCTGGCCGTCCCAGGGCCAGATGTCGGTGAGCGCGTACCGGCAGGACGAGATCGCCGCCGCCGCCGCCGCTCCGCGGCTCGAGGAATTCCTCGACCTTCTCACCACCGACCTGAGCGTCCGGCGGGTCAACATCATCGCCCACTCGATGGGCAACCGGGTCCTGACGGCCGCGCTGGAGTCCTTCGCCGAGGACTATCTGGCGCGTCACCCGGAGCGGGGGATCGAGTTCCGCATCATTCTGGCCGCCGCCGACGTGGAGCGGGACGTCTACCGGCTTGCTGCCGACAAGATCAGCGCCCTGGAGCCCAATGTCACAATCTACACCTCGGATGCGGACCGGGCGCTGCAGATTTCCCGCGTGATCAACGGGGTCAGGCGGCTGGGCCAGACGGACCACAACCGGCCGTTCATCCGGCTTGAGCCCAACTATTCGACCATCGACGCCACGCCGGTGGCGACGGAGCTCTTCGGCGTCGGCCACGACTACTATTCCGACAACCCCTTCATCCTGAACGACATCCGCTGCGCCATGGCCAACCGGCCGGTCAGGCTGAGAGCCCTGCAGCTGCGCCGCTATGACGATGCGCCGGATGGCGATCCCTATTTCCGGGTCGATGCGGCGGTGGACCCGGAGGATCAGAACTGCAGTCTCAGGCGCGACAAGTATCTGCAGGAACCGGTCAGGGGCGGGCCCGACGCGCCTCCGCCTCCGCCGCCTCCCCCGCCACCGCCACCGCCGCCCCCGCCGCCCCCGCCTCCGCCTCCGCCTCCGCCGATTGCGGCTGCGCGAGATTTCATCGTGTATTTCGATTGGGATCGGTCGGACTTGACGCCACAAGCCCAGGAGGTGGTGACGCAGGCCGCCGAATACGCCCGCCGGGGTGGGGCCGTACGGGTCCTTGTGGTCGGCCACGCCGATTCCTCGGGTTCGTCGGCGTACAATGTCGACCTGTCCAGCCGCCGTGCCCGTACTGTGGCTGACGCCCTCGTCATGTACGGCGTCAACGGCGGCCTGATCTCGCTGGACGGCAGGGGCGAGACCGACCTCGCCGTCGCTACGCCGGACGGTGTGCGCGAGCCGATCAACCGTCGCGCCAGCATCAGCATCATCTTCCGCTAGGCCGGCTGATCGACCTGGACCTCGGGCGTCAGGCCGCCAGGCCGGCGGCCTTCATCAGTCCCTTGAGCGGGACGAGGGTCTCCGGCGCGGCCGAGAGGACGGCGCGGGATTCGGGCGCGCGGAACAGTTTGATCGCCTCGGCCTTGGCGCGGTCGGCGGCGGGTCCCAGCGGCGCGGTCTCTCCGGCCGCGAGGCGCAGCAGCACCGACAGCTTCTGGAGCAGGGGCGCCGGGGAGCGGGACACCATCATGATGATGCGGGCCTCGGCCTCGACCGTGCCGCCCACCGTGCCGATGGCGGCGTTGATCTCTGCATCGTCGCGTTCCGACAGGCCGCAGCTGCGGACCGAGCGCTGAAGGCCGGCCAGAACGCCCAGCTTCTGGGCCGCGGTCTGTGAGGCCGACTGGGCGCGCATCTCGCTCTCGAAGCGCAGCGAGCCGACGCAAGCGGAGAGCCAGCGGGCCGCGGAGCGCTTGTTGGCGAGGCCGGTGACGTTTTCGCACAGCCGGGTCAGGGACTCGGCCTCGCACAGAACGGTCTCGCACCCCTTGACGTAGGCGGCCACGAAATCGGCGGTGACGATGGCCTTGGACCGTTCGTTGAAGGCCGTCTGGACCTCATCGAGCGTCAGCAGTCGCCCGGCCGTGACCGTCAGGGTCATGGCGAGGGTGCGGAGAATGTCGATCTCGCCCGCGGCGTCGTTGGGACGCAGGCGGCGCGGGCTCATCAGCTCGCGCAGGACCATCCGGGCCAGGGCGGCGGAGAGCAGGGGAAACTGACCCGCCTCGAGCCGCGCGCCGAGCCGGGCCGCCGGGCCGTCGACGGCCGGCACCTGCATGGCCATCCGGGGGTCCTGGGCGATCAGGGCGTTGATCTCGCGCGGCGCCACCATGCGGACGACGGCGGCCAGCGAGGCGCCCTGGTCCAGCGAGGGCCCGAGCACGTCCGCCAGGCTGGTCCGCGAGGCCAGCATCTCGCACAGCAGCTGTTCGATCGGGACCATGACCATGGCGTGGGGGGCGCCGTCGGCGGGGGCGCGATCCGCGAGATCCATCAGCCGGTCGAGGCGCGGGCGGCCGCCGCGCAGGCCTTTCAGGGCGCCGCAGACGACTCCGGCCATGATGAAGGCGCGGTCAGCCTGGCCGGCCATGCGGTGGGCGATGTCGGCGATCGAACAGTCTTCGAGGCTGGGGAAGAGATTGCGCCGTCCCGCGAGGATGACGCGCTCCACGGCCTGGTCAGAGAGTTTCTGGTAATGCCGCATCAGGTCGTGGACCGGCTGTCCGACCTCCTGGCTTTCGGGCACGGCGATCTTCTGGATGGCGTGCTGAAGCTCGACGCCCGAGGCTTCCAGCTTCTCGACCAGGTCGGGGCGGTGCAGCAGTTCGAAGGCGGTGACGCCGTTGCGGGCCAGCCAGTCCTCAAGCACCCGGCCGATCGTCTCGCGGGCATGCGGCGCGTAGAAATCCTGCGGCGCCGAGCAGCGCGGCCCGGCCTGGTCCTCGGGCACGACCCGCTTGCGCTGGACCTCGGGCGCGCCGCGCGTCAGCACGGTGACGCTGTTGAACTCCATCGTGTCCGGGTCGAGCGTCTCCTTGGTCACGCGCACGGCGGCGGCGCGATTGTCGGAGAGCAGGTCCTCGGCGGTCTGCACCGCCTGGGTGCGGTCCTCCGTCGCCATCTGGAGGGTCCAGGGAGCCGGCGCGGTCTTGCGGATATAGACTTCGTAGTGGACTGGGCCGGCCATGAAACGCTCGCGTTTTGGGCTCCCACCATGGCGCCAAGGCTTTAAGGTCAGGTTTCGTTGCGCATTAAGGCGGCGCAGCCCATGTTTTACGCCGTAATCTCTCCACGATGTTTTAGAACGGTACCGCTTGCCGCGCGTTGAGATGGCGAACGAACCGTCTGCAAGGAGCCTGACTTGGCCAACATCACCCTGGTCGATGACGACGAGAACATCGTCGCTTCCGTTTCGCTGGCGCTGGAAAGCCATGGCCACAAGGTCACGGCCTGGCACGACGGCGCCTCGGGACTCGAGGCGCTGGAAGCCAGCCCGCCCGACCTGGCCATCCTCGATGTGAAGATGCCGCGCATGGACGGGATGGAGGTGCTGCGCCGCCTGCGCCAGACCTCGCAGATCCCGGTCATCATGCTGACGTCCAAGGACGAGGAGATCGACGAGATCCTCGGCTTCAACCTCGGCGCTGACGACTACATCCACAAGCCGTTCAGCCAGCGTCTGCTGATCGAACGGGTCAAGGCCCTGCTGCGCCGCACGGGCGCCGACGGCGGCGAACCCGAGCCCTCGGGCGAAGGCTCCACCAAGGCGATCAAGCGCGGCAAGCTGTCGATGGACCCGGCCCGCCACGAGAGCACCTGGGAAGGCAAGCCGGTCAAGCTGACCGTGACCGAGTTCCTGCTGCTGCAGGCCCTGGCCCAGCGCCCTGGCTTCGTGAAGAGCCGCGACAACCTGATGGACGCCGCCTACGACGATCAGGTTTATGTCGATGACCGCACCATCGACAGCCACGTCAAACGCATGCGGAAGAAATTCCGGGTGGTCGACCCCGAGTTCGACGCCATCGAGACCCTGTATGGCGTTGGATACCGCTATCGCGAGAGCTGAACCGCCGCTCCCGCCGGGAGAGGCCGCGCCCCGCCGTCGCCTGAAACGCTTCAGCGGGTCGCGGCTGGGCGGGCTGATTCTCGCGCTGAACCTGCTCAGCCTGCTGATCCTGTTCGTCGGCGCCCTGCTGCTGAACGAATGGCAGCGGGGGCTGATCGAGTCGCGTCAGGAGACCCTGACCGCCCAGGCCGAACTGCTGTCCAACGTGCTGAGCAAGCTGAGCATCACGACGGGCGAGCCCACGCCGGCCTTCGATCCGGTGGAGGCGTCGCGGCAGCTGGTCGATGACTTCATTCCGGCGGGCCAGAGGGCGCGGCTGTTCGACCTCGACGGACTGCTGGTGGCCGACAGCTATGCGGTCAGCGAGGCGATCCCCGGCCAGCCCCTGCCGCCCGCCCGCCCCGCCGGCACACCGGTCCAGCCGCCCCCGCCCAGGGTCGAGACCCGTAACGCGGCCCTGCTGGAAGAGGCCCGCTCCGCCCTGGCGGCCGAGGTCGAGCAGGCGCTGGACGGCGTGCCGCAGGCCGGCGTGCGCCGGTCCGAGAGCGGGGACCGGGTGGTGTCCGTCTCCATTCCCGTCCGCCATGTCCGGCAGGTTCTGGGCGTGCTGACGCTTGAGGCCGGCGACGTGGACGAGACCCTGTCCGCGCAGCGCCGGGCCCTGATGCCCTTCGCCCTCGTCGCGCTGGCGGTGAACCTGCTGGGGTCGCTGCTGATGCATCTGTTCGTGGCCCGGCCGGTGATGCGGCTGTCGGCCGCGGCGGACGAGGTGCGGCTGCAGAGGGCGCGGGCCATCTCCCTGCCCGATCTGGAGAGCCGCAAGGACGAGATCGGCGATCTGGCGCGCTCGCTGGAGACCATGACCGAGACCCTGTCGGACCGGATGGACGCCATCGAGGCCTTCGCCGCCGACGTCTCGCACGAGATCAAGAACCCCCTGACCTCGATCCGCTCGGCGCTGGAGACCCTGCCGCTGGTCAAGACCGCGGCCCAGCGCGAGAAACTGACCGCCTTGCTGCAACAGGATGTGCGCCGTCTGGACCGGCTGATCACCGACATTTCCAACGCGTCGCGTCTGGACGCCGAACTGAACCGCGACCGGCCGCGCGTCATCGACCTGACCCAGCTGCTGACCGAGATCGTCGGCGTCTATGAGGCCGGGCTGAAGCCGGGCGAGGCGCATGTGACCTTCGCGGTCCCGACCGGCGATCACGTCCAGATCATGGGTCGCGACGGGCCGCTGGGGCAGGTGTTCCGCAATCTGATCGACAACGCCCGCTCGTTCAGCCCGTCCGGCGGCTCCGTGCGGCTGACGCTCGGCCGCGACGATATCGACCCCGACCGCCCGGTGCGCGTGCGCATCGACGACGACGGCCCGGGCATTCCGCCCGAAAATCTCGAGACGGTGTTCGAACGGTTCTACACCGCCCGCCCGCGCGGCACGGCGTTCGGAGCCAACTCGGGTCTGGGCCTGTCGATCGTGCGCCAGATCGTCGAGGCGCACGGGGGCCGTGTCCGCGCCGCCAATCGCCCGGATGAAGCGGGCGGCGTCGCCGGCGCCCGCTTCGAGGTCGCCCTGCCCTCTGCGCCCGTCGCGGGCCGCCGGGCGTGACCGTCGCCCGGCCGCTGCACGCCACCGCCGTGGCCCGGTGGAAGCCCCGGACCGGCTGGCGCGCCGTCCTGATCAGCGGACCGTCGGGCGCGGGGAAGAGCGACCTGGCCCTGCGGCTGATCGGACGGGGCTGGCGGCTGGTGGCCGACGACTATGTCCATGTCTTCGCCTCGGGGGCCGGGCTGTACGTCACCGCGCCGGAGACGATCCGGGGTCGGATCGAGGCGCGCGGCCTCGGGATCATCGGCGCCTGCGTACAGGGCGTGGTGCGGCTGGTTCTGGCCGTTGATCTGGTCGAATCGGCCCCGGAGCGGCTGCCGGACCCGGAAACCCGGAGCCTTGCGGGCCGATCCGTGCCGCTGCTCCGGCTGGCCGGCTTCGAGGCCTCGGCGGTCGAAAAGGTCGCGGCGGCCATCGCCCCGCTTTAACCCGGCGCGGACTTGAGCTATTCCGCGCGGCTTGCGACACGCTCAAGGGCGGTCGGACGCGGGGGCGAAAGTCTTGGTGAAGCCTTCATGATCGGGCTGGTTATTGTCACCCACGGGGGACTGGCCTCGGAATTCCTTGCGGCCATGGAGCATGTGGTGGGGCCCCAGCGCGGGGTCGCGGCCATCTGCATCGGGCCCGAGGACGACATGGAGCGGCGCCGCCGCGACATCGTCGACGCCGCCTCGGCCGTCAACGACGGCGACGGCGTGATCCTGCTGACCGACATGTTCGGCGGCACGCCCTCGAACCTGGCCATTTCGGTGATGGAAGAGACGCGCGCCGAGGTGATCGCCGGGCTGAACCTGCCCATGCTGATCAAACTGGCCAGCGTGCGCGGCCGCGAGCCGCTGGAAGCCTGCGTCGCCCACGCCCAGGACGCCGGGCGCAAATATATCTCCGTCGCCAGCTGGGTGCTTCAGGGCGAGAAATGACCGCTGTCGCGACCGCCAACATCTGCAACACCCGCGGCCTTCACGCCCGCGCCTCGGCCAAATTCGTCAAACTGGCCTCGACCTTCGACGCCGAAATCCATGTCACCCGCGACGGCGTGACCGTGAACGCCCTGTCGATCATGGGCCTGCTGATGCTGGGGGCCGGCAACGGCTGCACCATCGACATTTCCGCCGAGGGGGCGGAGGCCGAGGCCGCCGTGGCGGGTCTGGTCGATCTGGTGGCGCGGAAGTTCGACGAGGACCAGTAGTCAGTCTTCGAACGGCGTCTGGGCGGCCCCGATGTGGGCGATGCCGCGACGGGCGGCGATCTCCACCTGTTTCGCCCGTTCGAGATAGCGGGCGCGGTCGGCCTCGGTCCGGTCGTCGGCGCAGCGGTCGCAGCGGACCCCTTCGACATAACGCGGCGAGGTCCGCCCTTCCGGGCTGACCGGCATGCGGCAACCGCGGCAGAGGCTGTGGCTGCCCGGCGTCAGGCCGTGGCCTACGGCGACCCGCTCGTCGAAGACGAAACACTCGCCCCGCCACAGGCTGTCGGCCTCCGGCGTCGTCTCGAGATAGCGCAGGATGCCGCCCTCCAGATGGAAGACGTCCTGCACGCCCTCGGCCTTGAGGAAGGCGGTGGCCTTTTCGCAGCGGATGCCGCCGGTGCAGTACATGGCCACCCGGGGCGGGTTCGGCCCGTCCAGCAGGGCCCGGCCCTCGGTCCGGAACCAGTCGGGGAAGTCTCGAAAGCCGCGGGTGTTGGGCTGGACCGCCCCCTCGAAGGCGCCGACGGCGGCCTCATAGTCGTTGCGGGTGTCTATGACCACGACGCCGGGCTCGCGGATCAGGGCGTTCCAGTCGGCGGGGGCGACATAGGTTCCGGCGTTGACGGCGGGATCGAGGTCGGGCTGGCCCATGGTCACGATCTCGGGCTTGATCCGCACCTTGAGGCGATGGAAGGGCATGGCGTCGGCGTCGGCGAATTTCACGTCCAGCCCGGCGAAACCCGGCAGGGCGCGGATGCCGGCGAGGACGCGGTCGATGGCGGCGGCGGGACCCGCGATCGTCCCGTTCAGCCCCTCATGCGCGACCAGCAGGGTGCCGCGGACGTCGGGCCGGCACAGGGCGTCGAGCCGGTCGCGCACGGCCTCGGGGTCGGCGATGGTTGCGAACCGGTAGAGGGCGGCGACGCGGACGGGGGCGGAGGGGGAGGGAGTCACAGCAGCATCCTGTATCGCGCTACCGGACCTGTCCTGCGAAGCGCGCCAGCGCGAAGCAGGATGGTGGAGCCGAGGGGAATCTTGCGGGCCTGATAGACCATTTTTCACGGCACCGT
>CAYNNT010000020.1:0-35428 GCA_964398675.1 uncultured Brevundimonas sp. | reverse complement strand
CCGTCGCGGCTCCGAACTTTCCCCCTCATCACGAATTCGCGGTCACGCTTGCATCGTCCGCGAGATTTTGCGACCGGTTCGCTTGTGTCGAGAACAAGGGGGCGTCCCGCATGACTCAGAACACCAATCCGTGGGCAAAACAGATCGATCCGCTGGCGCAGGACATCGCCGCGGTGCTCCGACGGATGGGCGGCTCGGCCCACCAGAGCGACGTCGTCCAGTGCGTCGCCGCCATTAAGCGGCAGCGCGGCGAGACCGTCGCCCAGGACCTCGCCAACAAGATCGTCGAGGCCTTCGAACGCTATCGCGACCTGTTCTTCAAACCCTTCGGCGAAGGCTCGATGCGCTGGGCGCTGCAACCCGGCGTCGCCTGATCCAGCCCTTGCGTCGCCCAACGAAAAGGCGCGCACCCCGCGAGGGATGCGCGCCTTCGTCGTTCAGGCCGTCAGGTCCTAGAAGCGGCGGACGTAGCTCAGGCCATAGGTGTCGAGTTCACCGCCGTTGTCGTCGGTGAAGTCACGACGGGTCCAGTCGGCGCGGACGCCGTTCTGCGCGTCGAAGAAATAGTTGGCGCCGGCGCCGTAGTTGACGCTCTCGCCGTCTTCCGTGGCGCTGAAGCCGGCGACATCCGCCTTGATCTGGGTCGTGCCGTAGCCGACGCGGCCGAACAGTTCGAAATTCGGGCTGATCGGCAGGGCGCCGACAACATAGGCCGCGGCGTCATACTCGTGCGACAGTTCGCCGGTCACGGCACCGACGGTGACGTCGTCGTCCTTGACGCCGAACGAGGCTTCACCCTCGACGCCGAAATACCGGGACATTTTGGCGGTCACGCGACCGGTGATGGCGCCCAGGTTGGCGTCGTCGCCGTCCAGGACGGTGTAGCCCACCGAGCCCGAGACCTGCGGGGACGAGATGCTCTGGGCCATGGCCGGCGCAGCGATCAGAGTAAGCGCGGCGGTGGCGAGAAGAATGTTACGCATTGTTTCTTGTATCCTCTAGATGTGGTGACCGTCAGTCACCGGCCCCATCCAGCGAGACCAAAATGGGTCTGCAAAGGAGGCGTTCCAGAGGCGCGTGGATACATAACAACGACTGTGTGGCGCGAAGCACAGACCGTGTTACCTCAAGGATGACAGTTTTGTGGCAATCGATACGGCGTTCGCCTAGCGATCCTTCTCGCGCACCTCGCCGCCGCGGGACACCAGCGCCGCCTGGGCCGCGGCCAGCCGGGCGATCGGCACGCGGTAGGGGGAGCAGCTGACGTAGTCTAGGCCGACCTCTTCGCAGAAGGCGATCGACGACGGGTCGCCGCCGTGTTCGCCGCAGATGCCCATCTTGATGCCGGGCCGCGCCGCCCTGCCGCGCTCGGCGGCGATGCGGATCAGGTCGCCGACGCCGTCCTGGTCGAGGCGCACGAAGGGATCGGTCTCGAAGATGCCCTTGTCCATATAGGCCTGCAGGAACCGGCCCGAGTCGTCGCGGCTGATGCCGAAGGTGGTCTGGGTCAGGTCGTTGGTGCCGAAGCTGAAGAACTCGGCGTATTGAGCCAGATCGCCGGCGCGCAGGGCCGCGCGGGGCAGCTCGATCATGGTGCCGACGAGATATTCGACCCGGTCCCCGGCCTCGGCGAAGACGGCCTCGGCGGTGCGGTCGGTCAGTTCACGCAGGAATTTCATCTCCAGCCCGAGGGCGACCAGCGGGTGCATGATCTCGGGGATGGGGGCCTGCGCCGCCGTCTGCTTCACCTGCAGCGCGGCCTCGAGAATGGCGCGGACCTGCATCTCATAGATCTCGGGATAGGCGACGCCCAGCCGGCAGCCGCGGTGGCCGAGCATAGGGTTGGTCTCGTGCAGTTCCTTCGCCCGCCGCTTCAGCTTGGCGGCGTCGAGGCCCTGGGTGACCGCGAGGGCGTCGATCTCCGCGTCGGTGTGCGGAATGAACTCGTGCAGCGGCGGGTCGAGCAGACGCACCGTCACCGGCAGGCCGGCCATGATGGTGAACAGCTCGACGAAGTCGGCCTTCTGGAAGGGCGCGATCTTCGCCAGGGCCATCCGGCGCCCGGCCTCGTCGTCGGCGAGGATCATCTCGCGCACGGCGGCGATGCGGGCGTCGTCGAAGAACATGTGCTCGGTCCGGCACAGGCCGATGCCCTCGGCGCCGAAGCCGCGCGCGGTCCTGGCGTCCAGCGGCGTCTCGGCGTTGGCGCGGACCTTCAGGCGGCGGACCTTGTCGGCCCAGGCCATCAGGGTCTGGAAGTCGCCGGTCAGCTCGGGCTCGATCATGGCGACAGCGCCGTCCAGCACCTCGCCCTTCGAACCGTCGATGGTGATCACCTCGCCGGCCCGGAAGGTGCGGCCGCGGGCGGTGAAGGTCCCGGCCTTGTCGTCGATCGACAGCTCATTGATGCCGCAGACGCAGGGACGCCCCATGCCGCGGGCGACGACGGCGGCGTGGCTGGTCATGCCGCCCCGGGCGGTGACGATGCCGCGCGCGGCGTGCATGCCGTGGATGTCCTCGGGCGAGGTCTCCTCGCGCACCAGGATGACGGCGTCGCCCAGCTGGCTCATCCGCTCGGCCTCGTCGGCGTCGAAGACGATCTTGCCGGTGGCGGCTCCGGGCGAGGCCGGCAGGCCGGCGGCGACCACGGTGCGGTTGGCCTTCGGATCGAGGGTCGGGTGCAGCAGCTGGTCGAGCGCCGACGGCTCGACGCGGGAAATGGCCTCCTCCTCGGAGATCACGCCCTCGGCGGCCAGGTCGACGGCGATCTTCAGCGCGGACTTGGCCGTGCGCTTGCCGTTGCGGGTCTGCAGCATCCAGAGCCGGCCCTGTTCGACCGTGAACTCGATGTCCTGCATGTCGCGGTAGTGGCTCTCGAGCCGCCCCACGACGTCGACAAACTCGGCGAAGACGACCGGCATGGCCTCTTCCATCGAGGGGGCGGTCTCGCCCATCTCCTCGCGTCCGGCCAATGTCAGCGACTGGGGCGTGCGGATGCCGGCGACGACGTCCTCGCCCTGGGCGTTGATCAGGAACTCGCCGTAGAGTTTGGCCTCGCCCGTCGAGGGGTTGCGGGTGAAGGCCACGCCGGTCGCCGAGGTCTCGCCCATGTTGCCGAAGACCATGGACTGGACATTGACCGCCGTGCCCCAGCTCTCGGGGATGTCGTGCATGCGGCGATAGAATTTGGCCCGGTCGTTCATCCAGCTGGCGAAGACGGCCGAGACCGCGCCCCACAGCTGGTCATGCGGGTCCTGCGGGAAGGGCTGGCCCAGCCGGTCCTCGACCACGGCCTTGTAGTCAGCGACGACCTTCTCCCAGTCGCCGGCGGCCAGGTCGGTGTCGATGGTGACGCCGAGGCGGTCCTTGTGGTCGTCCAGCACCTCCTCGAAATCGTCGTGCGACAGGCCGAGGACGACGCTGGAATACATGGTGATGAAGCGGCGGTAGCTGTCGAAGGCGAAGCGGCGGTCGCCGGACAGGGCCGCCAACCCCTCGACCGTCTCGTCATTGAGGCCGAGGTTCAGGACGGTGTCCATCATGCCGGGCATCGATGCGCGGGCGCCCGAGCGGACCGAGACCAGCAGCGGGTTCTTCGCGTCGCCGAAGGTCTTGCCGACGACCTGTTCGACCTTCTTCAGCCCGGCGGCGACCTGATCGGCCAGGGCGGCGGGGTAGGTCTGGCCGTTGGAATAGTAGTGGACGCAGGCCTCGGTGGTGATCGTGAACCCCGGAGGCACCGGCAGGCCCAGCGAGGACATCTCGGCGAGGTTCGCGCCCTTGCCGCCGAGCAGGTTCTTCATCGACGCATCGCCGTCGGCGGAGCCCCCGCCGAAGCCGTACACCCACTGAGTCATCGCGCAGTCCCTGAGCCCTGATCGTATTCCGCCTGACTAACGTGCTGCGCCCGCGAAGGCGAGGCCGGGGCCGTAACAAAGCGTGAGGCCGCGTAACGTTCTCCCAACCCCGAAGTGGGGAGGGACGGCGAGGCGCAGCCGAGCCTTGGGTGGAGACCAGCGAACCTGCCTCCACCCGCGCCCGGAGCAGCATTTCCCCACCCGGACCGCTCCGCGGTCCTCCCTCCCCACTTCGGGGGAGGGAGAAGATTGGTGAATCTCAACCCGCCCTTAACCGCGATGATTCACCACTCGGTCTTCAACTGTGCGGGGCCGCGTTTTCATGTCCGGGTTCAAGACCGACGTCATTCATCGCGGCGACTGCATCGAGGTGTTGCGGTCCCTGCCCGACGCCTGCGTGGACATGGTCTTCGCCGACCCGCCCTATAACCTCCAGCTGGGCGGCGACCTGCTGCGGCCGGATAATTCCAAGGTCGATGCGGTCGACGACGACTGGGACAAGTTCGACAGTTTCGCCGCCTATGACGCCTTCACCCGCGAATGGATGACGGAATGCCGCCGGATCCTGAAGCCCGAGGGCTCGATCTGGGTGATCGGCAGCTATCACAACGTCTTCCGGCTCGGCGCGGCGATCCAGGACCTCGGCTTCTGGGTCCTGAACGACATCATCTGGCGCAAGTCCAACCCGATGCCGAATTTCAAGGGCACCCGGTTCACCAACGCCCATGAGACGCTGATCTGGGCCGCGCGGTCGCGGGACCAGAAGCGCTATACCTTCAACTATGACGCCCTGAAGGCCTTCAACGAGGACGTCCAGATGCGGTCCGACTGGACCCTGGCCCTGTGCACGGGCGAGGAGCGGATCAAGGACGCCGACGGCAAGAAGGCCCATCCGACGCAGAAGCCCGAGGGCCTGCTGCACCGGGTGCTGATGGCCGCGACCCGGCCGGGCGACGTGGTGCTGGACCCCTTCTTCGGCACCGGCACCACCGGGGCGGCGGCCAAGCGGCTGGGCCGTCACTGGATCGGGATCGAGCGCGACGAAACCTATGCCAAGGTGGCCGAGAAGCGGATCAAGGCGGTGATCCCCGCCGCGCCCGAAGACCTGGTGGTCATGGGCTCGCGCAAGTCCGAGGTGAAGGTGCCGTTCGGCGCCCTCGTCGAGGCCGGTCTGCTGGCGCCCGGCGACAAGCTGTACTGCCCGCGCGGCACCCGCGAGGCCCGCGTTCGCGCCGACGGTTCGCTGGTCGCCGGGGAGCTGACCGGCTCGATCCACAAGCTGGGCGCCCTGTTCGAGAACGCCCCCGCCTGCAACGGCTGGACCTACTGGCGCTTCAAGACAGACCAGGGCCTGCGCTCGATCGACGCCCTGCGAGCCGAGGTCCGCGCCGGGATGCAGTGACCGGAAGCGGACACTGACGCAGCGGTAAGGCTCCGGTTTCACACGGAAAAATCCGCGTTCCGGGAACTTCGTACACGCCAGACGGTTGCTGATCCGGCGCCTCGCCTCCCCGCGGGCGCCCGGAGCCTCGACCATGAAGATCGCGCAAGTCACGCCGCTGTACGAAGCCGTGCCGCCGAAACTCTACGGGGGAACCGAACGGGTGGTCGCCCACCTGACCGACGCCCTCGTCGATCTCGGCCATGACGTCACCCTGTTCGCCAGCGCCGACGCCCGGACCCGGGCCCGGCTCATTCCCGTGCGGGACCAGGCCATCCGGCTGGACCCGGCCCCGCTGAAGTCAGACCTCGCGGCTCATATGACCCTGCTGTCCGAGGTGCTGAAGCGGGCCGACGAATTCGATGTGATCCATTTTCACACCGACATGATCCATTTCCCGTTCTTCTCGCGCTGCGCCGACAAGACGATCACGACCCTGCACGGGCGGCTGGACATGAAGGACATCGGCGGCGTCTACGAACGCTGGCCCGGGTTCGGCCTCGTCTCGATCTCCGACGACCAGCGCAGGCCGCTGCCGCTCGTCAACTGGAAGGCCACGGTGCACCACGGCATGCCGGGCGAGCTCTACCGGTTCTCCCCGAAATCGGCGGGCTATCTCGCCTTCCTCGGCCGGATCTCGCCCGAGAAACGGCCCGACCGCGCCATCGAGATCGCCACACGGCTGGGCAAGCCGCTCAAGATCGCGGCCAAGGTCGATGCAGCCGACAAGGTCTATTGGGAGACCGTCATCCGGCCGCTGGTCGAGGGCAATCCGCTGATCGAATTCGTCGGCGAGATCGGCGACCACCAGAAGTCCGCCTTCCTCGGGGGGGCCGACGCCCTGCTGTTCCCGATCGACTGGCCGGAGCCGTTCGGCCTGGTGATGATCGAGGCCATGGCCTGCGGCACGCCGGTGGTCGCCTTCCGCTGCGGCTCGACGCCCGAGGTCATCGAGGACGGCGAGACCGGCTTCCTCGTCGACACCCTGGAACAGGCCGTGGCCGCGGCCGGCCGCGCCGACCTGCTGGATCGACACGCGATCCGCGCCCGCTTCGACCTGCGCTTCTCGGCCACGGCCATGGCGCGCCGCTATCTCGATGTCTACGGCGACCTGCTGGCCAGACGTCCGTTCGCCGAGGAGCCGGTCGCCGAGGTGGTGACGCCCCTGAGGCCCTTCGAGGACCGGAGTTTCGCGGCCGCCAATCTCTGATCGCCCCCGGATGAACGGGTTACGGCCCTCAAGCGTTCGCAATTGCACGCCAGCCTGACGCCGTCACGCCCGCCATCCGGAGCCTTCATGGACGACGCCTATTCGGTCCAGACGACCGCCACGGAATCCGGAGAAGCCGACGGCCTTGAACGCCTCATGGCGCTGAAGGACGGCGACGCCTTTCTGGTGGCGGACGGCTGGGGCGACCTGAAGGGCGGGGCTGACGGACTGTTCGTCAATGACACCCGCATCCTCTCGCGGTTCGTCCTGACGGCCGGAAAGGCGCGGCCGTCGCTGCTGAGTTCGGGCGTCAGCCAGGACAACGTCTATTTCACCTGCCATTCGACGAACCGGCCCCTGCCCCCAATGGGCGGCCGGTCCGCGCCGGCGGGCGTCCTGCATATCGAGCGGCGCCGGTTTGTCAGGGACCGGCGGATGTTCGAACGGATCCGCATAGCCAACCACGGCGTCGAGGATGTGCTGCTGCCCCTGTCGTTCGATTTCGGCGCCGACTTCGCCGACATCTTCCAGGTGCGCGGCACCCTGCGGGAGAAGTGCGGGACCGTCGAAACCCCCGCGCACGATGGCCGCCGCGTGACCTTCGCCTACCTCGGGCTGGACGGCGTGCGACGGACCAGCTGCCTGGCCTTCTCGGAGCCGCCGGCGCGGCTGACCGGATCGCGCGCGGACTTCATGTTCAGCCTGCCCAGGGGCAGGCGCTGCGACCTCTATATCGAATGCGGTCCCGACCGCTGTGAACAGCCCGACGAGGCGCGCTACCGGCTCAATGCGGTTCAGGCGCGGCTGGCCATGCGCACCCGGCGTCGGCGCGGCGCCTCGCTCAGGGGACCGCGCAGTCCGCGCTTCAACGACTGGCTGGACCAGAGCCGCGCCGACGTCGCCCTGCTGACCACCGACCTGCCGACCGGCCCCTATCCCTATGCCGGCGTGCCGTGGTTCTCGACGCCGTTCGGACGGGACGGGATCATCACCGCCTGGCAGATGCTGTGGCTGGATCCGTCGCTGGCGAAGGGCGTGCTGACCTATCTCGCCATGCGACAGGCGACCGAGGTCTCGGCCTTCCAGGATTCGGCCCCCGGCAAGATCATGCACGAGACCCGAGGCGGCGAGATGAGCGCCCTCGGCGAGGTGCCGTTCGGCCTCTACTACGGCGGGGTCGACACCACCTGCCTGTTCGTGGCCCTGGCCGGGGCCTATGCGCGTCGGACCGGCGATTTCGAACTGATCCGCCGGCTCTGGCCCAATCTGGTCGCCGCCGTCGGCTGGATGAGGAACCACGGCGACATCAACGGCGACGGCCTGATCGGCTATCAGCGCGGCGCCGAGACCGGCCTGTCCAACCAGGGCTGGAAGGACTCGGAGGACTCGATCTTCCACACCGACGGCCGCTTCCCGACAGGGCCGATCGCCCTGCTGGAGGTGCAGGGCTACGCCTATGCCGCCTGGGAGGCCATGGCCGGGCTGGCGGCGACGCTGGGCGATGACCGTCAGGTGGAATGGGCGGCCCAGGCCGAGCGGGTCCGCGTCCTGGTCGAGGACCGGTTCTGGATGGAGGACGAGGGCTTCTACGCCATCGCCCTGGACGGCGACGGGGCGCAGTGTCGTTCGATCGGCTCCAACGCCGGACATCTGCTGTTCACCGGCCTGCCCTCCGCCGAACGGGCGAAGCGGGTGACCAAACGCCTGCTGGGCGCCGAGTTCCGCTCGGGCTGGGGCATCCGGACCCTCGCGACCGGCCAGGCCCGGTTCAATCCGATGAGCTACCACAACGGCTCGGTCTGGCCCCACGACACCGCCATGGCGGCCGCGGGCATGGCCCGCTACGGCGAGCGCCGCGCCGTGTCCCTGCTGCTGGGCGAGATCTACGCCTCCGCGACCCATTTCCACATGCGCCTGCCGGAGTTGTTCTGCGGCTTCCAGCGCCTGCCGGGCGAGCCGCCGATCGCCTATCCGGTCGCCTGCCTGCCCCAGGCCTGGGCGGCGGGATCGGTGTTCCTGATGCTGCAGTCGGCGCTGGGGGTCAGCATCGACGCCATCGCCGGAACGGTGGAGATCGACGACCCCGTCCTCCCGTCGGGCATCGACCGGCTGAATGTCACCAATCTGCAGGTCGGCGGCGGGATCGTGGACCTGGCCTTCCAGCAGATGGGAAACCACACCGTGGTCGTCCCGCAACGCCGCGAGGGGCCGGTCTCGGTGCGGACCGTCCGCTAGCCCAGACCCCGCTCCAGCGCCTTGCGAAAGACGGTGGGCAGGGAGGCCAGCGCCGCCTCCGGATCGGTCCAGACGAAATCGCCTTCGCCGTCCGCCACCCGCACCGACAGCGTCAGGGAGAAATGGGTGAAGACATGCTCGATCGACCCCGCCTCGCGCCAGTCGGCGGCGACCGGCGGCGCGGCCTCTGCTGGCGCCACGCCCCATTCCGACGTGGGCAGCCCCATCATGCCGCCCAGCAGGCCCGTGTCGGGACGCCGCACCAGCGCCACCCGCCCCTGCCCGTCGCGCAGCACCCAGGCGAGGCCCGTCCGGTGGGGCCGGTCGGCCTTCTTCGTCTTCAGCGGCCACCGCTCCGGGTGACCCGAGGCGAAGGCCGCGCACCATGCGGTCAGGGGGCAGGTCTCGCACAGCGGTCTGCCGGGCCGGCAGACTGTCGCGCCGAGATCCATCAGGGCCTGCGGCCAGTCGGCGGGGCGGTCGTCGGCCACCAGGGTCGCGGCCAGCCGCTTCAGCTCCGGCTTCGCGGCCGGGAGCGGCGTCTCGACCGCGAACAGCCGCGCCATGACGCGCTCGACATTGCCGTCGACGACATTGGCCGGGTGGCCGAAGGCGATGGCCGCCACGGCGGCGGCCGTATAGGCGCCCACCCCCGGCAGGGCCAGCAGCCCGGCCTCGGAGTCCGGGAAGACCCCGCCATGATCCCGCGCCACGGCGCGGGCGCAGGCCAGCAGATTGCGGGCGCGGGCGTAGTAGCCCAGGCCGGCCCACGCGGCCATGACGTCGCTATCGTCCGCCGCGGCGAGGTCTGAAACCGTAGGCCAGCGGGCGGTGAAGGCCTCGAAATAGGGGGTCGCATGCGGCGTGGTGGTCTGCTGCAGCATCACCTCCGACAGCCAGACGCGATAGGGGTCCGGGCGCGGGGAACCGGGGGGCGCGCGCCAGGCCAGCGTCCGCCCATGGGCGTCGTACCAGTCCAGCAGGGCGGCGCGGAGGGGGGCGGAAGGCATCGGCCCTGCATAGACGCGCCGGGCCCGGGCGCCCACCGCCGATGACGACTTGCTCAGCCGGCCGTCGGAACCACTCCCGTGGTCGTGAGCCGCCAGATCAGCTGTCTGGCGTTGGCCTGGGCGCGCTTCTGGAAGGTCCGCCAGACAGCCTCCATCTCGGCGTCATGGACCACGTCATAACCGCCCCGGACGCGGCACAGATAGCCCGCTTCGACCAGTTGCTTCAGATGACGGCGGACGGTTTCCTCCGGCAGGCCCAGACGAGCGGCGACGGCGGAGCCGCGCACGGGTCCGAAGGTCGGCCCGAGGACCGCGAGCGCGCCGCCCCGGGCCGGCATCTGCGGCGCAAGGCGCAATTGGCCCCCGACCGAGTGGCACACGCTCAACAGGATGTAGCAGGCGGTCAGGCTCATGCCGGGCGTCAGGTCGCGCGTATAGGCCGTCTCGCGCAGGATATGGGCGGTGCTGTGCCGCATGGCCGCCCAGGCGACGGGCCAGACCGGATGGGCCAGCCGGCTGCCGGGCCTCAGGCCGAAGCCGCGGATCAGGCCGAGTCCGCTGATGAAGCCGTCGAGAGCTTCGAGGTAGCGCGGGATGGCCGGCAGGAACCGGTCCGACACGAGGGTGGACGCCGGCAGGATGTAGCCCGCGGGCGTCCGGCGAAGCATCCCCCCGGCCACCATGCCGCTCAGTTTGGCCCGCGCCGTCTCCCTCGGGATATCCAGAAACTGGGCGATGCTCAGGGCGTTCGCAGGCCGCCTCTGTTCGTCCGGATAGGCCGCGTCCAGCGCCTGGTGACGGCGGCTGATATCGGGGTCCGCATCGAGATGCCCGACGTTGGCGTCGAGAATGGCGGGCAGCAGCAGGCTGCTGACCAGGTCGCCGTCGACCAGACTGCGGGTGATCTCGACATAGGCCAGTTGCAGCCGCACGCACAGCCAGCCCACCTTGGCCCGCTGGATGCGGGTCATTGCGTCATTGCGCCCGATCGCCCAGCCGGATGCCGCCGGGGCCTCCGCGTCCTCGACGCAGCGCAAGGAGCTCATGGGCCGGTCGTCGCCGCCGACGCCGGTCAGCGGACCATCCGCGTGGCAGGCGCCGCCGACTGGAACAGACGTTTCCCGGCATCCGTCAGGGCCCAGCGATAGCTGCCTTCACCCAGAGGACGATCGAGCAAGGGCGTGGCCTTTCGGGTCGCTGTCCACGCCTGGTAGGCGTCGAAGGCGGCGTAGATCTCGTCCCGCGCCGCGGCCTCCGCCGGACAGGACCGGCCGCTGCGGCGATGGGCGATCTGGTCGGCGACCATCTGCCGGTGCGCGCAGCCGCCGAGGGCCAGCAGGGCTTCGAGGATTTCAGCGATGAGAGGATCGATATGGCGGGCCTTGCCGCCCTTCGCGCGCCGCTTGTGGTCGAAATAGCTGACTACGGTACCCACGACCAAATCCCCACGCACCGGCCTGGTAACCGGTGCCATCACTAAGAAAGCTCTGCACCGGGGGGTCAATATCAGGAGTACCCAGAATGACGGTTTGCGCTCGCGCAACCGCGGTCTGTCGGGATGTGAACAACCCGTGCGGAGCCTCGCCGGATCGACTAGGATGCACGGATGCGCCGCCCCCTTCCCACCGACGCCGAAGCCCGCGAAATCCTTTCGCGCCGACGCACGCGCCCGGCGCCGCGCCCGACGCCGAAGGCCGGTCGCGCCCTGCAGGGGCTGATCAAGGAGCTGGACGGCAAGTTCGGACGCGGCGCGACCGCGCTGGAGCCGCGCTGGCGCGAGATCGTCGGCGACCGGCTGGCGCGGGTCACGCGGCCGCAGAAGCTGACCAAGGGCCGGGGCGGCGCCGGCGGAACGCTGGAACTGCGGGTGGCCGGGCCGGCCGCCCTGCTGGTGCAGCATCAGTCCGAGGACATACTGGCGCGGGTCAATCTGTTCCTCGGCCCCGGCGCCGTCGACCGGCTGCGGATCGCCCAGGGACCGGTCAAGCCGCCGTCGGATATCGCCACAGCGCCGAAGCGCCGGCCGGCCGCCCAGCCCCTCGCCGCCCATGAGGAGGCCGAGCTGAAGGCCGCCGTCGCGGCGGCGCCCGAGGCGCTGAAAGGCCCCCTGGAACGGCTGGGACGCGCGGTTCTCGGCGATCCGCAAAAAGGCCGCGACCGTTCGGGACGTTGACAAAACTTCGCCGTTTCTGTTCTCGAAAGTGCTGAAGCGCGCGTATCAACGGGGAATCGCGCAATCCTTCCCAAAATCCCGCATCCAGTTGAGGACGACGCCATGAGCGCCCAGACCAAATACGCCGCCATGAGCCGCCGCGCGGCGATGACCGCCGCGGCCATGGCCGCCATGGCTACGCTGGCAGGGTGCGGGGGCGGAGGCGCGAACACGGCCGCAGAGGGCGACATGGCGCTCGGCGCGCCCGAGGGCGCCAAGGTCACCGTGATCGAATACGCCTCGGTCACCTGCCCGCACTGCGCCGCCTGGCAGGAAACGACCTGGCCGGCGTTCAAGGCCGCCTACGTCGACACCAACAAGGTGCGCTACATCTTCCGCGAGCTGCCGACCCCGCCGGCCAATGTCGCTGTCGCCGGTTTCATGATCGCGCGCTGCGCCGGTGAGGACAAATATTTCGATGTGATCCACGGGATCATGGCCAGCCAGGCGGAATGGCGGGCGGGCGTCAATCCGCGCGACACCCTGTTCCGCGTCGGCAACGGCGCCGGCCTGAACAACCAGCAGATCGAGGCCTGCATCAAGGATCCTGACAATGTGAAGGCCGCCGAAAAGCGCTCCGAGGCGGCGTTCAAGGCGGGCGTCACGGGTACGCCGGCGTTCTTCGTGAACGGCGTCGTCGTCGTATCCCCCGGCGAGGAAGGCGCGACCATGGCCGACCTGTCGCGCGCCATCGAAGCCGAACTGGCCAAGGGCTGATACCCGTGTCGACCACCCGGCGGCGATCCCTGCTGATCCTGGCGCTGACGCTGCTGGCGCCCGCTGTCGCGGCGTCTGCGTCGGGGCGGGATTCCGCCCGGGCACAGCAGACGCTTGCCCCGGTCACGGCGGCCGACCGCAGCATCGGGCGCGCCGACGCCCCGGTGACGGTGGTCGAATACGCGTCCTTCGCCTGCCACCACTGCGCGGACTGGCACACGTTCGTCTATCCGGGCTTCAAGGCGCGGTTCATCGACACGGGCCAGGTACGGTTCGTATTCCGCAATCTTCCGACCGACCCCGAGGCGATATCGCTTCCCGGGGCGGCCCTCGCGCGCTGCGCCGCGCCCGAACGCTTCTTCGACGTCGCCGCGGCCCTGATGCATGGCCAGTCGGCGGTGCTTCGCGGCGGCAATCGGGAGGACTGGTACGGACCGGCCATCGCCGTCAGCGGCCGGACCCAGGCCCAGATCGAGGCCTGCACCGTGACCCCCGCGGTCCAGGCCGCCCTCAACCGCGACCTTGAAAGCGCGGAAGCGGCCGGCGTCGATTCCACCCCGTCCTTCTTCGTCAACGGACGCCGGGTGACGGACCGCTCCCTGGGCGGGCTGGAGGTCGCGATCCGGGCGGCCGCGGCGGCTCGTTGACCGCGTAGGGACCATGCAGTTCCAGCGCCTCCGGCTCGTGGGCTTCAAGTCCTTCGTCGACCCCGCCGAGGTGCACATCGAGCCGGGCCTGACCGGCGTTGTCGGCCCCAACGGCTGCGGCAAGTCCAATGTGCTGGAAGGCCTGCGCTGGGTCATGGGCGCCAATTCGGCCAAGGCCATGCGCGGTCAGGGCATGGACGACGTCATCTTCGCCGGCGCCGCCGACCGCCCGCCGCGCAATCACGCCGAAGTCCAGCTGACCATCGACAACGCCCAGCGACGGGCCCCCCAGCCGTTCACCGACAGCCCGATGCTGGAGGTCTCGCGCCGCATCGACCGGGGCCAGGGCTCGACCTATCGCATCAATGGCAAGGAGGTCCGCGCCCGCGACGTCCAGCTGTTGTTCGCCGACGCCTCGACCGGCGCCAACTCTCCCGCCCTCGTTCGGCAGGGTCAGATCAGCGAACTGATCGCCGCCAAGCCGCAGAACCGCCGCCGCATCCTCGAAGAGGCGGGCGGCGTCGCCGGCCTGCACACCCGCCGCCACGAGGCCGAACTGCGGCTGAGGGCGGCCGAGACCAACCTCGAACGGCTGGACGACATCGGCCGCGAACTGGAAACCGCCCTGACGCGGTTGAAGCGCGAGGCCCGGCAGGCCGAACGCTACAAGAAGATTTCCGCCGAAATCCGCGCCCTGCAGGCCGCCCTGCTATTCGTGCGCTGGAACGACGCCCGCATCGCCGCCGAGGCCGCGGCGCAGGAACTGGCGGACGCCGACCGCGCGGTCGGCGAGGCGACCGCCGCCTCCAGCCGGGCCCAGACGGCGGCGCTGTCGGCCCAGGAAGCCCTGAAGCCCGCCCGCGAGGAGGACGCCGTCGCGGGCGCCCTGCTGCACCGCGCCAGCCTTGAACGCGACCGGCTCGACATGGCTGAACAGGCCGCCCGGGCCGAGGTCGACCGGCTCACCGCCGAGGCCGCCCGCATCGCCGCCGACATCGAGCGCGAGACGGCCATGGCCGGCGACGCCGGCGACGAGCTGGCCCGGCTGACCGCCGCGCTGGAGATCCTGACCGCCGAGATCGCCGGGGCGCCGACGCGCGGCCCGGAACTGGAAGCCGCCCTCGCCGCCGCCGAGGACGCGCGCAGGGCCGCCGACGCCGAGGTCGAACGCGTCGCCGGGGCTGCGGCCTCGGTCGAGGCGCGGGTCAATGCCGAAAGCGCCCGCAAGCGCGACGCCGAGGCCCGCGTGGCCCGGGCGGAGTCCCAGCTGGCCTCAGCCCAGGCGGAGCGCGCAGCCCTCGGGCCGCTGGAGACGCCCGAGATCGAGGCGGCGAAGACTGCGCTGGAGACCGCCCAGTCAGACCTCGCGGCCGCCCGCGCAGCGGTCGAAGCCGCCGAGACGGAACGCGGCGACCGCGCCCGCGCCGAGGCCGAGGCCCGCACGGCGGCCCGCGCCGCCGAGGACCGGCTCGGGCGGCTGCAGACCGAGGCCCGCGGCCTCGCCCAGCTGCTGGTCCACGGCAAGCGCGACCACGCCCCGGCGCTGGACAGCGTCGAGGCCGCCAAGGGCTATGAGGCGGCGCTGGCCGCCGCGCTCGGCGACGATCTGGACGCGGCCCTCGACAAGGCCGCCGCCGCCTATTGGGCCGGCGCCGAGGTCCCCGCGCCCGTCTGGCCGACCGGCGTCGAGCCGCTGGCAGCCCACGTTTCCGCTCCCGATCAGTTGAAGGCCCGTCTCGCCCTGTGTGGCGTCGCGCCGGCCGGCGAGATCGAGCGGCTGGCCAGATCCCTGCCCGTCGGGGCCCGTCTCGTCACCGTCGCGGGCGACCTGTGGCGCTGGGACGGCTTCGTCCAGCGCGCCGAGGCCCCCCGTCCCGCCGCGGTCCGTCTGGCCCAGCGCACCCGGCTGTCCGAGCTGGAAGCCGAGATCGACGCCGGCAAGCCGGCGCTGGAGACCGCCCAGGCCGCGCTCAAGGCCGCGACCGAGGCCTTCCGCGCCGCCGAAGAGACCGTAAAAGCCGCCCGCGCCGCCCCCTTCCCGCTCGACAAGGCCGTGACCGCCGCGCGCGACCGGGTCGAGAGCCTCGGCCGCGATCAGGCGCGCAAGGAAGCCCGGGCGCTGGCGCTGGACGAGACGGCCGCGCGCCTGACCGCCGAGGTCGAGGCGGCCCAGACCGCGCTGGCCGAGGCCCAGGGGACCGACGCCCCGTCCGAGACCCTCGACGGCCTGCGCGCCGAACTGGCGGCGGCGCGGACGGCGGCGGATGCGGCGCGCGGCGCGGCATCCACGGCGCGGGTCGAGCGCGACTCCGAGGCGCGTGAGGTCGCGGGCCGTCAGGCGCGGCTGGACGGCCTGACCCGCGAACGCGACGGCTGGACCGCGCGGGCGAAGGACGCCACGGCGCGGATCGCGGCGCTGGAGAAGGATGCGGAGAAGACGGCGGCCCGCCTGAAGGCGGCATCCGCGGCCCCGGAGCAGCTGGCGACGCAGCGCTCGTCCCTGCTGGACGCCCTGACCGCCGCCGAGACCCGCCGCAAGGCGGCCGGCGACGCCCTGGCCGTGGCCGAGGGCGCGGCGACCGAGGCCGACCGGACCGCGCGGGCGGCTGAGGCCACGGCGTCCACGGCCCGCGAAGCCCGCGCAGGCCTCGCGGCCCGGGCCGAGGCCGTCGCCGAACGCCTCACCGAGACCGAAGCCAATCTGCGCGAGACCGCCCAGATGTCGCCCGAGGAACTCGGCCAGAAGCTGACCGACGACGCCATCGCCCGCCCGCCCGACGCCGCCGGGGCCGAGAGCCTGCTGTACGGCCTGGAGCGCGAGCGCGAGGCCCTCGGCGCGGTCAACCTGCTGGCCGAGGAAGAGGCCATTGAATACGGCGACCGGCTGCAGACCATGAAGGTCGAGCGGTCGGATCTCACGACCGCCATCGCCCGGCTGCGCGACGGCATCGACGAACTGAACGCCGAGGGCCGCGAACGGCTGGTGGCGGCCTTCGACATCATCAACGACAATTTCAAAAGCCTGTTCGAGGCCCTGTTCGGCGGCGGCCAGGCCGAGCTGAAACTGGTCGAGAGCGATGATCCGCTGGAGGCCGGCCTCGAGATCTACGCCTGCCCGCCCGGCAAGCGGCTGGCGGTGATGAGCCTGATGTCGGGCGGCGAACAGGCCCTGACGGCGGCGGCCCTGATCTTCGCCGTCTTCCTCGCCAACCCGGCCCCGGTCTGCGTCCTGGACGAGGTCGACGCCCCGCTGGACGACGCCAACGTCGACCGCTTCTGCCGCATGCTCGACGAGATGCGCAAACGCACCGACACCCGCTTCATCGTCATCACCCACAACCCGGTGACCATGAGCCGGATGGACCGGCTCTACGGGGTGACCATGCCGGAGCGGGGTGTGAGCCAGCTGGTCAGCGTGGACCTGAGCCAGGCGGAAGAGATCGTGGCGGCCTAGCGGGGCGTTCGTCGTCGGATCGCATGCGATCCTCCTCCACCCCTCCACCATGCTTCGCATGGTCCCCCTCCCCCAAGGGGGAGGATCTAGCGCCCGATCACTTCCGTCCGCACGAACCAGCCGAAGATCGCCGGGCCCTCGATGACGTAGCGGCGGAACATGCGGCGCGGCTGGCTGAGCAGGCGGTGCAGCCATTCCAGCGACAGTTTCTGGAAGATCCGCGGCGCCCGCTGCTGGCGGCCAGTCAGGAAATCCACCGAAGCGCCGACGCACAGCGTCACGCCCGTCGTCCGGCCCGCGACACGCAGGGCGTGGGCGAACAGTTCCTGCTTCGGGAAGGAGACGCAGGCCAGCAAGACGTCCCAGTCGGCCCCGGCGGCATGGCCGACGGCGGCGCGCCAGCCCAGGGTGCCGGGCACCAGCATCGGGGCCTCAAGGTATTTCAGCGTCTGGCGTGGATAGCGGGCGGCGAGGTCGTTGAAGGCCGCCCGGTCGGGGCCGAAGACGGCGATCGTCAGACCTTCCGCTGCGGGCGAGGCCAGCAGGTCGGCGGTCATGTCCGAGCCCGGATAGACCGGCAGGGTCACGCCACGCAGGCGCGCCAGATGGCTGAGGATGCGGCTGTCGCAGATCTTCAGGTCGGCCTCGGCATAGACCTCACGCCCCACCCGGCCGTCCATCAGCTTGACCACATGGTCGACATTGGGGGTCACGACATAGCCATAGGCCCCGCGCGCCATGCCGATCACCCGGGCCAGCATCTGCGGCCGGTCGCCGTCGGCGAAATCGAGGGTCATGAAGCGGGCCATGGCGGCACTGTAGTCGCGTCGCGGTCAACGCCCGGTTACGATGGCCGGATGTTTCTGACCCTTCTTTCGCTGCTGTCCGCCGCGCCCGCCCAGACGCCGCACCGCTTCGTCTTCCTCGGCGCCGGCCGGTTCGCCCAATACGCGGACATGGCCAGCCTTCAGCCGGAGGGCTCCGGCGGCCGCATCCGGGTGTTCCAGGTGGTCGAACCCGGTTTCACGGCGGGCGGCGCGGCCTACTGGGGCGGCTGGTCGTGGTGGCGGTTCGACTGCGATCCCGGCGGCAAGGTCGACCGGCTGGACTTCGCGTCCGTGCGCGAGGGCGGCGCGGAGGGCCCGGCCACGCCCGACGATGCGCCCGCCTATGAGGCCGTACAGGGCGGCGACGCCTTCGAGATTCTGGTCGCGGCCTGCAATCCCGGCGACTACGAAACCGACGCCGTGACGCTGGAGGAGGCCGTCGCCCACGGCCGGGCCAATCTCGCGGCCATGGACTAGCCTTGTCATCCCCGACGCCGCGGAGCGGTGATCGGGGACGCGGCCACATCCAATGCCGCCCTCCAGGAAGCTGCGCATGCAGCTGTCCGGGAGACAGCCGGCCGCTCACCGTCTCCCGGATAATCGCGCTGCGATTTCCGGGAGGCCTCAAATGATTGCGCCATCCGTCCCGGCTCTCGCCCCGGCCTACGCCGGGGTTCGGCCGGGATGACAAGCTGGGGCTAGACCGCCGTCGCCTCGACCATGTCCGCCAGTTCCACGGTCGCGTCCGGCAAGGCCGCCGACCGGGCACCCGCGCTCATGGCTGCCAGCCGGGCCGGATCGCTCAACAACGACAGCAGCGAAGCCGTCAGCCGCTCGACCGTCGCCTCATCCTCCAGCACCACCTGCGCCCCGCCGGCGTCGGCCAGGCTGGCGGCGTTGAAGCGCTGGTGGTCGTCCATGGCGATCTTCAGCGGGATCAGCAGCGACGGCAGGGCCGCCACGGCCAGTTCCGAGCAGGTCGAGGCCCCGGCCCGTCCGATGACCAGATGCGTCGTCGCCAGCCGCCGGGCCATGTCGCCGAAGAAGGGCGCGACCTCCGCCTCGATCCCGGCCGCCGCATAGATGGCCTGTGCGGTCTCCAGCATCTCGGGGCGCGACTGCTGCTGCACCCGCAGCCGCTTGCGCAGGGGCGCCGGGAGGGCGGCGAAGGCCTGCGGCACCGCCTCGGACAGGATGCGCGCACCCTGGCTGCCGCCGGTGACCAGCACATGGATGGGCCCGCGCGCGGTCGGGGCGGCGTATGGCCGGTCGAACAGGGCGCGGATGTCGGGCCGGACCGGATTGCCGACCAGGCTGACCCGCGCCTCGACGCCCGGCGGGACCAGACGCAGTTTGGGGAAGGACGCCGCCACCGCGCCGACATAGGGCGACAGCCAGCGGTTGGTCCGCCCGAGCACGGAGTTCTGCTCATGCAGCAGCGTCGGCCGGCCCTGGCTCAGCGCCGCCAGCAGGGCCGGCGCCGACGGATAGCCGCCGAAGCCCACCACCACAGCCGCATCCAGCCGCTTCAACGCCTTGCGCGCCTTGAACAGGCCCCGCGCGATGGCGACGCCGGCCTTGGCCATGCCGACGGGTCCGCGCCCGGTGGCGGCGTCCAGGGCGATCCGCTCCTCGGCGGGAAAGGCGTGGGCATAGGCTTCGCCGCGATGGTCGGTGGCCAGCACGATCCGCCAGCCGCGCCGCGTCAGCTCGCGCGCCAGCGCCTCGGCCGGGAACATGTGCCCGCCGGTGCCCCCGGCGGCGACGACGCAGACCCTGGATTTCATACGGTGTGTTTGCCCGATGACGCCGGCTCTCGCCACCCCAACCCGCTATCGTCATTCCGGCGAAGGCCGGAACCCAGCGGCGCCGAAGGCGATCTGTTCATACACTGGCGCGCTCGACAGCTTCGCGCTCTCGCGCGCCGCTGGGTTCCGGGTCTGCGCTTCGCTCCGCCCGGAATGACGATAGCTAAGGCAAGATCCGCCCGCGATCCGGCAGGCTGGCGCCCGGCTCGTAGGCGCCGGGGCGGCGTCGGGTCAAGGCGAGGGCCAGACCCATGGTCAACCCCATGGCCAGCATCGACGAGCCGCCGTAGCTGATGAAGGGCAGCGTCATCCCCTTGGTCGGGATCAGGTTCAGGTTCACGGCGATGTTGATACAGGCCTGCAGCCCGATCAGCATGAACAGGCCCGCCGCCGCCGTCTGTTCGAACGGGTCGGTCAGCTTCATCGCCCGCCGCATGCCGCGCACCACGATGAAGGCGTACAGCGCGATCATGGCCAGCGACAGCACGAGGCCGAACTCCTCCGCCCCGACCGAATAGATGAAGTCGGTGTGCAGGTCGGGCACCGACCGTTTCATCACGCCCTCGCCGACGCCGCGGCCGACCAGGCCGCCGGCGCGGATGGCCTCGGAGGCGCGGTCGATCTGGTGGGTGTCGGTCGTCTCGGGCGACAGGAAGCGGCTGAGGCGATCGCGCATGTGGCTGAAGGCGAAATACAGGCCCACGACCCCGGCCGCGCCCGCGGCCGCCAGCGCCGCGACCCATTTCAGCGGCACGCCGGCCATGAAGAAGACGGCCATGAAGGTGGTGGTGATCAGCAGGGTCTGGCCGATGTCGGGCTGGATCAGCAGCAGGCCGACGGTCAGGGCCCAGGCCCCGAAGGCGATCGACACCCCGGGCACCCCCTGCCCCTTCTGCGCCTCGGAGAACATCCAGGCGGCGAAGACGATCAGGCCGGGTTTGGCGAACTCCGACGGCTGCAGGCTGAACGGCCCCAGATTGATCCAGCGCGCCGCGCCCTTCACCTCATTGCCGATGAACGGCAGGGCGGCCATGACCACGATGGCGCCGAGCAGGGCCAGCAGGGCGATCCGGCGCACGCCGCGCGGCGACAGCAGGGAGATCACCAGCATGGCGGCGGTCCCGCCCGAGGCCCAGACGATCATCCGCCACGAATAGTGGAAGGGGTCCGAGATCGACTCATCGGCGAGGATGGCCGCCGGGCTGGAGGCGAAACTCAGCGCCACGCCGAGGGCGATCAGGGTCAGGGCCGCGGCCAGCAGGCCGCGATCCACCGTCCAGAACCATTTGGCGATCGGGCTCTGGTCGTTGCGCGAAAAGGCGGGGCTGTAGTTGTGCGCGGTCATGGTTCGCTAACCATGCCCTGAAGGGGTGGCCCCAAGGTTAAGAACGGCGGCCCGGAAAGCCTCGCCCCGCGCCTCGAAGTCGGGATACTGGTCGAAACTGGCGGCGGCGGGGCTGAGCAGCACGACCTCCTCGCGCCCGGTGGCGGCGGCGGCTTCTGCGGCGGCGGCGACGGCCGAGGCCATGTCGCCGCTGATCCGATGTGGCGTCTCGCCCAGCCGCGCGGCGAACGGCCCGGCCGACTCGCCGATCAGGAAGGCCTCGACCACGCGCGGGAACAGCTCCTCGAGATCGTCGATCCCGCCCTGTTTGGCCCGGCCGCCCGCGATCCAGAAGCTGCGCTCATAGGACGACAGCGCCTGCCGCGCGGCGTCGGCGTTGGTGGCCTTGGAGTCGTTGATGAAGCGGACCTTGCCGAGGCGGGCGACCTCTTCCATGCGGTGGGCGAGGCCGGGGAAGGTCATCAGGCCCTCGACGGCGGCGTCATGCGAGACGCCGACCGCGCGGGCGGCGGCATAGGCGAAGGCGGCGTTCTGGGCGTTGTGGCGGCCGGGAAGTGAGCGGGCCGCGGAAAGATCGATCGTCTCGCCATCTGCTGTCAGCCGCCGGTCCGCAGCGTTGATGTCCGCGGGCGCTCCGCTCGTCGAAACGGTCCGGGCGTCGGCCATACCGGCGGCGATGCGACGCCCCCAGTCCTCATCCACCCCGACAAGCGACAGGCCTGCATGGGCGAAAATCCGCTTCTTCGCCGCGACATAGCCGTCCATCCCGCCATGCCGGTCCAGATGGTCCGGGCTGATGTTGGTCAGGATCGCCACATCCGGCGCGAAGGAGGTCGTCAGGTCCAGCTGGTAGCTCGACACCTCGATCACATAGACCTGGACCTCGGCCGGCGCCGGCAGGGCGAGCACGCCGATGCCGATGTTGCCGCCAACGGCGACCTTCAGCCCGGCCTGTTTCAGCACCCAGCCGATCAGGGCTGTGGTGGTGGACTTGCCGTTCGTGCCGGTAATGGCGATGACCTTGGGCCGCACCGTCCCGGGCGTCCGGTCCATGGCGCGGGCGAACAGTTCGATGTCGCCGATGATCTCGACCGACGCCGCCTTCGCCTTGTCGACGGTCCAGTGCGGTTTCGGATGGGTCAGGGGCGCGCCGGGAGACAGGACCAGGGCGGCGAACTGCGACCAGTCGGCCCGGCTCAGGTCCTCGACCGCAAAGCCCTCGGCCTCAGCCTGCATCCGCCCCGAGACGCCGTCGTCCCACAGGATGGGGATGGCGCCCCCGGCGTGCAGCGCGCGGGCCGCTGTAATCCCCGACCGTCCGAGGCCGAAGACCGCGACGCGGCGCCCCTCGAAGCCGGGGACGGAGATCATCTAGCGCAGCTTCAGCGTGGCGAGGCCGACCAGGGCCAGCATGGCGGAGACGATCCAGAAGCGGATCACCACCGTCGATTCCGGCCAGCCCATCTTTTCGAAATGGTGGTGGATCGGGGCCATCAGGAAGATGCGCTTCTTCGTGGCCTTGAAATAGGCGACCTGGATCATGACCGAGGCGGCCTCGATGACGAACAGGCCGCCGACGATGCCCAGCACCAGCTCATGTTTGGTGGCCACGGCGATGGCGCCGAGGGCGCCGCCGAGGGCCAGCGAACCGGTGTCGCCCATGAAGATCTTGGCCGGCGGGGCGTTGTACCAGAGGAAGCCCGTGCCCCCGCCGATGATGGCCGCGCAGAAGATGGCCAGCTCGCCCGAGCCGGGCACATGGTGGACGCCCAGATAATCCGAGAAGATGAAGTTGCCGACCAGGTAGCTGATGATGCCGAAGGCGCCCGCCGCCATCATCACCGGCACAATGGCCAGACCGTCGAGCCCGTCCGTCAGGTTCACCGCATTTGAGAAGCCGACCATGGTGAAGGCCGCGAACACGACATAGAACCAACCGACATTGAGCAGCACGGCCTTGAAGAAGGGGAAGGCGATCGAGGTCTCGAGGTTGGGGGTGGTCGGCGAGGCGGTCATCCACAGCACCGTCAGAACTCCGGCGATGACCGAGACCACGACTTGGGCCAGCAGCTTCTGTCTCGAGGTCAGGCCGGCCGAGGTCTGTTTCGACACCTTGGCGTAGTCGTCGATGAAGCCGAGCAGGCCGAAGGCCGCCGTCACGCCCGAGACAATCCAGATATAGGGATTGGTCAGGTCGCCCCACAGGAGCACCGCCACGGCGATGCCTGCGAGGATCATCAGCCCGCCCATGGTCGGGGTGCCGACCTTGGACAGGTGCGAGACCGGGCCGTCCGCGCGGATCGGCTGGCCCTTGCCCTGTTTGACCCGCATCCAGGCGATGAAGCGGCTGCCCATGGTGACCGCGACGATCATGGCCGTGGCCATGGCCAGCGCCACCCGCACCGTCTGGTACTGGACCAGATTCAGCAGGGGATAGTCCTGCGCGATGTCGGCGTAGTGGAGATAGAGCAGGTAAAACATCAGACGGCCCCTCCCGAGCCTTCTCCGAGCGCCGCCAGGGCCTTGGCCACCAGCGAGGCTTTCGATCCGTTGGAACCCTTGACCATGACGATATCGCCCTTGCCGACCAGCATCGCGGCCTCGGCGGCCAATTCGGCGGCGGTCTCGCGCCACAGGCCCTGACGCGAGCCCGGCAGGTCGTCATAGAGCCGCTTCATCTCCGGCCCGGCGGCATGAACGAGGTCGAGGCCCGCCGCATCGATCGGACCGGACAGGCCCTCGTGCAGCGCCTCGGACTGGTCGCCGAGCTCCAGCATGTCGGTCAGGACCACGACCCGGCGGCCGCCTGTGGCGGGCAGGGGCCGGGCGCCAAGGCTGCGGAATCCGGCGGCCATCGACAGGGGATTGGCGTTGTAGCTCTCGTCGATCAGGGTGAAGTCCCCGCCCGGCGTATGCACGGTCAGCGTCTGTCCGCGGCCCGCCAGCGGCTGGAACTCCGACAGGGCGGCCAGGCCGGTGTCCAGCGGCACGTCCAGCGCGTCGAGCATCAGCAGGACGCACAGGCTGTTGAGCCCCCAGTGGAAGCCCGACTGGGCCAGCTCGAACTCGATCGTCCGCCCGAACAGCTCGGCCCGGACCCGCGCGCCCGTGTCATGCGGCTGGAAGTCGATCAGCCGTGCATCACAACCCACCGCTGATCCGAAGGTCGCGATCCGCGCCCCGGCCCGCCGCGCGCCGGCGTCCAGCACGGCGGCGAAGGCGACGTCGGCGTTGAACACCGCGACGCCGTCCTCGACCAGCCCCTCGAAGATCGCCGCCTTTTCCGCCGCAACCCCGGCCTCGCCGTCGGCGAAGGCCTCGATATGCACCGGGCCGACCGTCGTCACACAGGCCGCGTGGGGCCGCACCATCTTCGACAGCGGCGCGATCTCGCCGGGCGCATTCATGCCGATCTCGAACACGGCGCGCTCGGTCATGCGCGGCATCCGCGACAGGGTCAGGGGCACGCCGATGTGATTGTTGTAGCTCTTGATCGAGGCGTGGGACGGGCCGGCGAGGTCCAGCCCGGCCTTGATCGCCTGGGTCACGCTGGTCTTGCCGACCGAGCCGGTGACCGCTCCGCGCCGGGCCTTCGTCCGGTCGCGCGCCGCCATGCCGAGCGCCTCGAGCGCGCGCAGGGTGTCGCCCACGACCACCGACGGGCCGCCGTCGACGGGGTGTTCCGTGATCGCGCCGGTGGCGCCCGCGGCGAAGGCGGCGGCGGCGAAATCATGCCCGTCCCGCGCGCCCTTCAGCGCCAGGAACAGGTCGCCCGGAACGATTTCGCGGCTGTTGTAGGTAATGCCCCTCGTGTCGAAGGCTGCGCCGGACAGGGTCCCGCCCGTGGCGGCGACGATCTCGGCAGAGGTCCAGAGCGGTCTGTCAGGCATGGAGGCGCAGGGCTTCAGCGGCTTCGGTGGCGTCGTCGAAGGGATGGGTCACCCCGCCGACGATCTGTCCCTGCTCATGCCCTTTTCCGGCGATGACCACCACATCTCCGTCGCCCATCATTTCGATGGCCTCGCGAATGGCGGCGCGGCGGTCGCCGATCTCCCGGGCGGACGGACAGGCGGCGCGGACGGCCTTGCGGATGGCGGCGGGGTCTTCGGAGCGGGGATTGTCGTCGGTGACGATGGCGACGTCCGCCAGCCGCCCGGCGATCTCGCCCATCATCGGCCGCTTGGCCCGGTCGCGGTCGCCGCCGGCGCCGAAGACCACGATCAGCCGGCCCGTCGCATGCGGCCGCAGCGCCTTGAGCACCGTCTCCAGCCCGTCGGGGGTGTGGGCGTAGTCGACATAGACCTCGCCGCGCCCGGAGCCGGGGATGCGTTGCAACCGGCCCTGCGCGCCCGTGATCTTCTCCAGCCCGGCCAGCACCCGCTCGGGCGTCTCTCCGGCGGCGATGCACAGGCCGGCGGCGACCAGTGCGTTCGAGGCCTGGAAGGCCCCGGCCAGCGGCAGCAGCACCTCATGCAGGGCGCCGCGGACATCGACCGTCAGGCGCTGGCCCTCGGGGACGGCGCGCCGCGACACCAGCGACAGATCCCGCCCCCGCTCGCCCACGGCCATGACCCCCAGCCCCGACATGATCGAGGCGGCGGCGAAATGGGAATAGGCGTCGCTGTCCGCATTCAGCACCGCGGTGCGGCCCCGCGGCAGCAGGGTCTCGAACAGGCGCAGCTTGGCGGCGCGATAGGCGGCCATGTCGCCGTGATAGTCGAGGTGGTCCTGGCTCAGATTGGTGAAGGCCGCGGCCTGCAGGGTCACTCCGTCCAGCCGCCGCTGGTCGATGCCGTGCGACGAGGCTTCGAGCGCCAGATGGGTGACGCCGCTCACAGCCAGATCGGCCAGCATTCGCGCCGCATCGGCGGCGTCCGGACTGGTCAGGCCCGGCCCCGTCAACTCCCGGTTAACGTTACCATTTTGCGCCAAAACGCCGAGGGTCCCCATGCTCGCGGCATGCAGGCCGAGCGCCGCCCAGATCTGGCGGCAGAAGGCGGCGACCGAGGTCTTGCCGTTGGTGCCGGTCACGGCGACGCAGGTGGCCGGCTGGGTCCCGTAGAAGCCCCGCGCGGCGATGGCGTAGGCGCGCCGCACATCGCCCGAGGTGATCAGCACCGGCGCCAGGCGGGCGTCGGTGTCGGACGGGGCCAGCACGGCGGCGGCCCCCTGCGACAGAGCCTGGGGGATGAAGGCGCGACCGTCGGCGGCGCTGCCCGGCAGGGCCACGAACAGCGAGCCGGGCCCGACCTTGCGACTGTCCGAGGTGACGCCGGTGATCATCGGATCGGCGGCCACGTCACGGCGCAGCAGTTCGGACAGTTTGATCGGGGCGGGCCGGGTCGCGCTCATCGCCCGTCGCCTTCCAGGTCTTCAAAGGCCGGGATGCGGTCGCCGAGGGCGGTGCGATAGGGGTCGGCCCGGCGCGCCACGCCGACGAAGCCCGCGATCCGGTCCGCGATCCGGCCCACCGCCGGGGCGGCGACAAAGCCGCCGGTGCGCGGATAGGTCTGCGGCTCGTCGATCAGCACGAGGATCTGGTAGCGGCGGGCGTTGACCGGGCCGTCGGCCGGGAAAACGCCGGCGAAGGTGCCGACCGCATGGGCGGTGCTGTAGCGGCCGTTGACCGACTTGTTCGCCGATCCCGTCTTGCCGCCGACGCGCAGGCCGGGCGCCTCGGCCCGGCCGCCGGAGCCGCGCACCACATTGCGGCGCATCAGGTCCAGCATGGTCAGGGAGGTCTCGGGCGAGATGACCTGCCGGGCCCGCACGTCCGGCCGTCCGCCCTTGCGCAGGGTCAGGGGGATGTACCGCCCGCCGTTGGTCAGGGCGGCCATGGCCGCGGCCATCTGCATCGGGGTGATCGAGATGCCATAGCCGAACGACAGCGAGGCCAGGGTCGAATCCGACCATTCGTTCGGCACGATCGGCGCTTCCGACGGGATCTCGAAGGGGGCCCGCGACATCATCCCGAAGCGTTCGAAATAGTCGCGCATGACGCGCGGCCCCATCTCGGTGGCCAGACGCGAGGTGCCAATGTTGGACGAGTGCAGATACACCTCCTCCAGCGTCATCACCTTGTTCTGGGCGTGGAAGTCGGTGATCCGGCGGCTGCCGATCTGCAGCGCCTCGGTGGCGTCCAGCAGGGTGTTCATGTCGGCCCGGCCGGTGTCGATGGCGGCCGCGACCGTGAAGGTCTTGAACACCGATCCCATTTCATAGGTGGCGGCGGTGGCCAGGTTGCGCGAGTTGGACGCCGGCCAGCTGGCCATGCCCAGAACCTCGCCCGTCTGGACGTCGGTGATGATGCCCACGGCGCCCTTGGCCTGGGTCGCCGCGGCGGCGGCGGCCAGTTCGTTCTCCAGCACGCCCTGGACGCGCAGGTCGATGGATATCTGGAAGCTCTCGCCGCGGGCCCCGGCGGCGCGGATCTCATCGTTGAAGGCGCGTTCGGCGGCGGACAGGCCAACCCCGCCCGTGTCGACACTGCCGACCACATGGCGGGCGGACTCGCCCAGCGGATGGACGCGGACGTCCTCAGGCTCGAAGCTGACGCCGCCGAGCGCCAGATTGTGGATCGCCACCTTCTCGCGCGGCGTCAGGCGGTTGACCACCAGCAGTCGGCGGTCGCCGTACAGGGCTGCGTCGAGCCGGGTCTTCGACACGCGCGGCAGGGCGCGCCGGATCTGCGCCTCCGCGGCCCGGCGGTCCCAGACCTGGGCCGGGTCGATATAGAGACCGTAGTGAACAATGTTGGTGGCCAGCAGGGCTCCGTTGCGGTCGACCATGTCGGCGCGGACTACCGCATTGGGGTGGATCCGGGCGCCGCCGCCCGCCCCCGCCGTCAGCAGGGCCGCATGGATCGCGCCCAGGGTCAGGCAGACGAAGACGAACGAGAAGGCGGACAGGATGACAAAGATGCGGACCCGGGTGTCTTCCTCGGGCCGGGCGTTCGCATGAGCCCGCCCGAAGGCGTGCTCGACCCACCACATGGCCTCGGTCAGCCAGCGCCACGACGGGGTGAACCGCCGCACGCCCCAGGACGGCGCGGGCCGGGGTCCGACGTGTGGGTCGTGGGCGCTCATCGCTCGACCTCCACGGCGGGCGCATCGACGGGAGCCGCCGGCGTCGGGGCGATGACGACCGGACGCGGTTCCGGGATCGGGGCGAGGCCCGGCAGGTTCTCGGCCGTGGCCTGACGGTGCACATCGACCGGACCCAGACCCGCGCCGCGCGACAGGGCCTCAAGCCGGTTGGGCTGTTCCAGTCGGGCGACCTCGGCGCGCAGCAGGCGCACCCGCTGGCCGTTGTCGCTGATCTGCCGCTCGAGATCGGAGATGCGGGCGCTCTCGCGCGCGGCGGCCGCCTTGGCGACATAGACCGAGAACACCATGACCGCGACCAGCAGCACGCCAATGATCTCGACCCAGCGGATGCCGCGGATCTTCCAGGCGAACAGCCGATTGAGGGTGGCGACAGCCGTATTCATGCGGCGACCCTCCCGCCAAAGGCGCCCCAGGGCGCGGCGTCGGTGCGAACCGCGGCGCGCAGCTTGGCGGACCGGGCACGGGGATTGTCGGCCCGCTCGGCGTCGCCGGCCTCGCGCGCGCCCTTGAACGAAAGGGTGAAGCTGGGCTTGCGGGTCTCGATCGCCACAGGCGCGTGGCGCGAGCCGCCGGGCGCGTTGCCGGTCCGCTCGGTCAGGAAGGCCTTGACGATCCGGTCTTCCAGCGAATGGAAGGTGACGACGGCCAGCCGTCCGCCCGGCGACAGGGCGGCCTCCGCCGCCTCCAGTCCCTGACGCAGTTGGTCCAGTTCGTCGTTCACGGCGATGCGCAGGGCCTGGAACACGCGCGTGGCGGGATGGATCGGCGCACCGCGACGGCCGCCCAGCGCCTTCTCGACCACGGCGGCCAGGTCGAGGGTGCGCTCGAACGGCTTTTCCACGCGGCGGCGCAGGATGGCGGTGGCGACACGGCCCGATTGGCGCTCGTCGCCGTACAGTTTGAAGATATGGGCCATCCGCCCGTGGTCCCAGCCGTTGACGATGTCGGCCGCGGTCTCCCCCTCATCCGACATGCGCATGTCCAAGGGCCCGTCGCGCATGAACGAGAAACCGCGCTCGGCCTGGTCCAGCTGCATCGACGACACACCGATGTCGAACACGACCCCGTCCAGCCGCGCCTCGCCGCTGTCGGCGAAGGCCTCGGCCAGGCCCGAGAAGGGCGTGCGCGCCAGCCGGAATTTTCCCGGATAGTCGTTGGCCACGGCGTCGGCGTGCGGCTGCACCGTGGGATCGCGGTCCAGGGCGATCACGGTCGCTCCGGTCGCAAGAATGGCGCGGGTATAGCCGCCGGCGCCGAAGGTGGCGTCTATGATCACGTCGCCGGCCTGCGGGGCCAGGGCCTCGATCACTTCGGCGAGCAGGACGGGGGCGTGGGGCGACGTCATGCACCCTCCCCGTTCATGACCTGCCGGGCCAGGGCCCGTCGGGCCTCCTTGCGGGCGTTCCAGCGCGCGCGATCCCAGATCTGGAACCGCGGCCCCAGGCCGACGATGACGACATCCTCGCCGAGACCGGCGTCCTGACACAGGCTTTCCGGCAGGGTGATCCGGCCGCCGCCGTCGTACGACAGGGGTCGCTGGCCGGCGTAGAAGGTCTCTTCCAGGGCGGTGCGTTTGTCGCTGCCGAACGGCAGGGCCTCGATCCGGGCGACGTATTCGGCCATCAGCCGGTCGCCGCCGGCCTCGAGGCAGTCATCGGCCAGGGCGAAGAAGCAGAAGACGCCGTGCTCGGCGCCATTGTCGGCGGTGCGGAACTCCTGCGGGATCAGCAGGCGTCGCTTCCCGTCCAACTGTTTCTCGTAGGTCGAGAGAAACACGCCCTGCCCCAAACTCGGATCCTTGGATCCGCCCCTCTGATCCCCGTGAACGACCACGCGGCGCAAACCAACCCCGCGCCAAGCCTCTGGGATAGCATGGGATCAAATGGGTCTCAATGGGATTAGTTGACGCCGGTTAACCTCGAAAGTGGCGACAGAGCCTGTATAGGTGTGAACATACACAGAACATTGACAGTATAAACAGGCTGTGGACCAATCCTGCGTCGCATTGCGGACCAAAGGGTTAACGCCGGAACTTCCGCAAATGCGGGGTTTGGGCGCGCCGCCACCAAGGGCAGCGTGACGGTCGACGCTCAAGCAGCGAGCCGCCGCGCGGCGAGCGTTAGCGCGCCAAAAAATGTCAGACGGCCTGTAAGCCGGGTTCTGTTCCGCCCCGAAGGACAGCGACGATCATTCCTCTGGACCGCCCGTTGCCGGACGGTTCTCGCGACCTACCCGGACGCCTCGGGCGGTGAACCCTGCGGCCGAAACCGCGCGACATCCCTATTCGGTCTTGCTCCAGGCGGGGCTTGCCATGCCGTCCCTGTTGCCAGGCACGCGGTGGGCTCTTACCCCACCCTTTCACCCTTCCCTGCCCCGAAGGGCAGGCGGTTTGCTTTCTGTGGCGCTATCCCTCGGGTCGCCCCGGGCGGGTGTTGCCCGCCGCCTCTTCACCGTGGAGCCCGGACTTTCCTCGACAAGGGCATAACCCCCGCCGCGACCGCCCGGCCGTCTGACGGGGGCGTGATGCGCGTTACCCCAACCAACGTCAACTAGTTCAACACACCGGTCACGCTCTCCGCCGTCGCCAGCTGGAGCACGCCCATCAGGGTCGCCCGCGTCTCGCCGTCGGCCACGCCGTCCACCTGCCTGGGCCGCCAGTGGCGCTGGAAGGCCTCGACGGTCAGCCGGGTCGGCTCGTCATAGGTTCCGCCCGGCTCAAGCGCATAGCCCAGCCGATGCAGGCCGGCGCGCAGGACGATGACGCCCAGTCCCTCGTCTCCCAAGTTCAGCGGCACGCCGAGCGCCGCGATCCGCTCCTGCGCCGGCTCGAACCACAGACCGTGCCCCACCGAGGCCAGCCGCTTCCAGGGGAACCGCTCGCCGGGATCCTGTTTGCGTTCGGGGGCAAGGTCGGAGTGGCCGATGATGCGGGCGTCGGGAATGGTCCAGCGGCTGCGAATGTCGCTGACCAGACTTATCACCGCGTCGATCTGAGGCTCGGGAAAGTCGCGATAGCCGAACTCATGGCCCGGATTGACGATCTCGACGCCGATCGAGGCGGCGTTGCAGTCGGTCTCGCCCTGCCAGGCCCCCTTGCCCGCGTGCCAGGCGCGGCGCTCCTCGGCCACCAGCCGCAGGATCGAGCCGTCCTCGTCGACGACATAATGGGCCGAGACCTTCGCCTCGGCGTCGCGCAGGCGGGCGACGGCCTCTTCGGCCGTGCGCATGCCGGTGTAGTGCAGCACCAGCATGTCGGGCGGGCCGCGGCGGGCGTCGAAATTGGGGGACGGAAGGTCCTTCACGGTCAGCACGGCGCGCTTACCGGCCCGGCCGCTCCCAGCCGTAGGCGACCCAGGCGCCGTCGACCTTGCGGGCCTCGATGACGTCATCGGCGCGGCGGGTGCGGACGACGGCCTTGCGGCGCGCGCCCATGGCCAGGCCGGCGAAGAAGACCAGAACGGCGGCGAACAGGGCGATCACCGCCACGGCGACCGCGGTGAACACGGCCAGCACCGCGCCCACCGTCATCGCGACCACGGTCGCGATGACCCCGCCCAGCCACAGCACGGGCGCCAGCAGTCCGTTCGACGGACGGCGCGCGGTCGGGCCGAAGATCAGACGGTCGGACTCGGTCATCAAATCACCTTCACAGACGCTGGAAGAACAACGTCGAACACTCAATGTCGGTCCGCACGGGTGAACGGTCAATGACCGGCCCCTTCACAGGCGAGTGTTCGGCCTCAGTACGGCTGGTCCGCGAGCACCGAAGCGCCCGAGGAGCGGGCCCGCTCGGTCTGGATGCGGCGAACGGTCGCCTCGGCGGCGGGGTCGTTCATGACACCGCCGATGCCGACCAGCACCCGAGCCGCCTCGCCCGAGACGCCGAACGCCTGCGACAGCGCCTCGAACGGCGACCGGGACTCCGGATAGCGTTTGAAGCGCACGGAATCGCCGGTCGGGATCCGGGCCAGTTCGCGCGCCTTGGCGATGGCCTCTTCCAGTCCGCCCAGCTGGTCGACCAGACCGATCTGCCGGGCCTGGGCGCCGGTCCAGACGCGGCCACGGGCGATTTCTCGCACCCGGGCGGGCGGCAGGCGGCGGCCGGCCGCGACACGGGCGATGAACTCTTCATAGGTACGGTCGATCTGGGCCGCGAAGGCCGCGCGCTGCGCCGGGCTGAAGTCCTGCGCCGGCGAGAAGGCCTCGGCATAGTCGCCGCCGACCGACAGATTGCGCATGTCGACGCCGAACCGGCTGAGCGCATTCGCCAGCACGAATTTGCCGCCATAGACGCCGATCGAGCCGGTCAGGGTCGAGGGCTGGGCGACGATCCAGCTGGCTTCCGAGCTGATCCAGTAGCCGCCGGAGGCGGCATAGTCGCCCATCGACACCACGACCGGCTTGCCCGCCGCCTTGGCCGCGCGCACCGCCGCCAGGATCTGTTCCGAGGCCTCCGGCGAGCCGCCCGGCGAGGAGACGCGGAAGACGATGGCCTTGACGCTGTCGTCCTCGATGGCGTCGTAGAGGGCCTCGGCGAGGTCGTCCGACATGATCGAGGAGCCGCCGCCGAACGGGTCGGCGCTGCCGCCGGTGCCGGTCATGATCGCGCCCTCGCCGCCGACGATGGCGATGGCGTTGCGGCCCGATCCGGCGCGCGCGCCCTGCGTCGCGGCGTAGTCGGCGAACTCCATGATCCCGGCGTTGCGGCCGGCCCGACGCTTCGCCTCGGCCTCGGCCTCCTCGACCTGGCCGATCTTGTCGATCAGACGCCGTTGCAGCGCCTGGGCCGAAGAATACGGGCCCGCCTCGATCACGGTGCGCAGGGCTGCCGGGGTGGTCTTGCGGTCCTGCGCCGCATTGGCCAGGGCGGAGGTGTAGATCGACGTCATCCACGCCGTCATCGCCTCGCGGTGCGCCGGGGTGTAGTCGCTCTCGGTGTATTCGTTGACGGCGTTCTTGTACTCGTAGCGCTGCTCGAACTCGGCGCTGACCCCGTATTTGTCGAAGGCGCGGCCCAGGAAGACGCTATCGGCCGAGAAGCCGGTCAGCTGGAAGGCGGCGGTGTTCTGCATCCACAGCTCGGACGCCGCAGCGCCGACCATATAGCTGGAGATCGTGGCGCCGACCGGCTGGAAGCCCTGGGTGTGCGCGATGACGGGCTTGCCCGAGGCGCGGAAGCGGCGAATCGCCTGGCGGATCTCGTCGGCGGCGGCGGGGGTGATCCCGGCTTCCGGCAGGCGGACCAGCAGGACCTTGACCCGGTCGTCAGCCCCGGCCTGGGCCAGGGTGTCGACGATCTGCAGCGTGGACAGGCTCGAGCCCCCGAAGATGGCGAACGGATTGTTCGGGGCCTGATCGGTGACGCCCTCGCGCAGGTCCAGCTCCAGCACGGTGTTGTGCGGCGTCGGCTCCGAGGACGAGGCCGAACTGATGGCCGCGCCGATGAATCCGAACAGGATCACGATGCTGATCAGGAAGAAGGCCAGAAGCCCGGCGAAAACGCCGAGCATGGTCAGGAAAAACTGCTTCATGGCGAGGGGAGTCGTCCGGAGCGCGGGCCGGGTCATGGCCACATTTCGACCATAGGGCGGCGGACGGCGCCGTCAAATGAACGTCACGTAACGCGCGAGCCGCGTCGCACCATACGATGCTGCGATGCAACGACAGCGATTGATGGCGGGGGCTGAAACCCCTATATGAGCGGTCTGCGAGCGGGGGCCGAACGCCCCGCGTCACAACCGGACCGCACTCCCCATGCTGGTCACCCTGATGAAGGCCAAGCTGCACCGCGCGACGGTGACCCAGGCCGACCTCGACTATGAAGGCTCGATCGCCATCGACGCCGACCTGCTGGACGCCGCGGGCATCTTTCCGCACGAACAGGTCGATGTGCTGAACATCACCAATGGCGCGCGCTTCACCACCTACGCCATCGAGGCCCCCCGGGGATCGAAGGTCATCGGCGTAAACGGCGCCGCCGCCCGCCTGGTGCAGAAGAACGACAAGGTCATCGTCGTGACCTACGGCCAGATGCCGGAAGAAGAAGCCCGCCAGTGGTCGCCGACCGTGGTGCTGCTCGACGACAGCAACGAGATCAAGCGCGCGGCTTGACGGCGGCCGGGTTCCGGCCTCCCCTCCGCTTTCGGAGGATGATCATGGAACGCACCATTCGCGCGGCCCGCTGGCCCCTGTACGTCGCCTTCGTGCTTGCCTCCGTGGTCTCCACCATGCTGGCCCTGCCGATCGGGCTGGCGGCGCTCGGCCTCGAGCCGAACGACGTGACCTTCCTGCCCCTGTCCGTCACCGGCCTGCCCTGGAGCGCGCCCGTGTTCTGGATGGAACTGGATTCCGTCACGCGCCTGGCCATCGCCCTGGTCGCCAATGTGCTCAACCTGGCCCTGGGCCTGATGTTGGCGCGCGGCAGCGATTGAGCGGTGATTGGTGATTGGTGATTGGGATCAGGCGGCAAACGCCGTTGCGTCACCCACCAGCCACCAACCACCAACCACCAACCACCCGCGTCACCCTCAGTGGTTCAGGTCATACACACCGGTAATGTCGATCCGCACCGTCAGCTGGCCGGCGGCGACCGGCGTCGAGCCGCCCGAATCCATGGTCATCTCGGCCCGGGCGAACATGACCGGCGGCTGGGGCGAATAGCCGCCGCCTTCCGTCAATGAGCGGATGCCGCCCAGTTGCACGCCCAGGGCCTGGGCATAGAGCGAAGCCTTGGCCTGCAGATTGCGCACGGCGATCTGACGCGCCTGATTTTCGGCGGCCGACGGGTCTTTCAGCCCGAAGCCGATGCCGTTGATCTGGTTGACGCCCGCCGCGACCACGGCGTCGGCCGTCGTCCCGACCTTCGTCAGGTCATTGATGATCACCGTGACCTGGTTCGAAGCCTGGTAGCCGCGCAGCCGCGGCGGCTCGTTCTGGACGTAGTCATACTGGGCCGACAGGTTCAGGCCCGAGGTCTGGACGTCGCGCGCCTCGATCCCGGCGCGGCGCAGGGCGGCCATGACCTGGTTCATCCGCGTGGCGTTCAGCTGCATCGCCTCGGCGGCGGTGGTCGCCTCCGTCACCACGCCGAAGCTGATGGTGGCCATGTCAGGGGCGATCTTGACCTCGCCATAGGCCGACAGGTTGAGCGCCGGGCGGTCCGCCACGGCGTGGATCATCATCGGCGCGCCGCCCTCGGGCTGCGACTGGGCCATGGCGGCCGGGGCGCTCATCGCGACGGCGGCCATCAGGGCGCCGCCCAGCATCAGGGCGCGGGTGTTGCGGGTCATTGGGTAGTCTCCAGTGAACAAGGACGATCCGTCGGCGCCGATCATGTCGGCTGGCCGTGACCGAACCTTGGCGGTTTGCACCTGAATGAACGCGCGAGCGCCCCTGGCAGGTTCCATTCATCGGCGTGAAATCGGCGACAGGTCGGCGGCGAGCGGATGGCGCTTGGCAAGCCGCCGGGCCGCCTGCTAGGCCGAACCGTCGTCCCGGAGGGCGCGTAGCTCAATGGTTAGAGCCGACCGCTCATAACGGTCTGGTTGGGGGTTCGAGTC
>CAYNNT010000019.1:0-35617 GCA_964398675.1 uncultured Brevundimonas sp. | reverse complement strand
GAGACGCTGGCGGCCTAAAGCTGTCATTCCTCCCCCGGCGGGGGAGGTGGCGCGGCGCGCCTTCGCGACGTGACGGAGGGGGCTGACCCGGACCCGGTGTCCGGTCCTGGCCCCCTCCACCGCTTCGCGGTCCCCCTCCCCCATGGGGGAGGACTGCCCACTCACGAGGATTCCCCATGTCGATTGATGCGCTCCGCGACCTGATGCCCGCCTATGCCAAGGACATCTCGCTGAACCTCGGCTCACTCGCCTCCGAGACCGTGCTCAACGACCAGCAGAAATGGGGCTGTTTCCTCGCCTCGGCCCATGCGATCGGCGTAGCGCCGGTGGTGAAGGCGATCGAGGCCCAGGCCGCGACGGTGCTGACGCCCGAGGCGATGAACGCGGCCAAGGCCGCGGCCGCCATCATGGGCATGAACAACATCTACTACCGCTCGCTGCACCTGATGAAGAACCACGAGTACACGACCATCCCCGCCCGGCTGCGGATGAACGTCCTGTCCAATCCAGGCGTCGACAAGATGGATTTCGAGCTGTGGTCGACGGCCGTCTCGGCCATCAACGGCTGCGGCGCCTGTCTCGACGCCCACGAGGGCGCCCTGCGTCAGCACGGCGTGCCCGCGACCCAGGTCCAGACGGCCCTGCGCATCGCCTCGGTGGTCCACGCCGCCAGCCGGATCGCGGCCTCGGAAGCGGCGCTGGCGGGCTAGTCGGTCGGCGTCTTACAGTCGGGCCGGCTCAGGCGCCGGAGCCCGTCACGATGATCAGATCCCGCTCCAGCCAGATCAGCCAGCGCCGATGGCCGGCGCCCATGACGGCGTCGATAGCGTCGGCCATGGCCCCGATGCCGGGTCCTTCCACCGCCATGGTCCAGGTCAGGCTCCGGCCCCCGTTCGCCGCCGGCCAGGTGACGGTCAGCTCGGCCATGGTCGTCTTGCCTCGCATCGGTCCGAAGGGCGCGTGGAAGACGTAGCTGTCAGCGGTCACCGAGACGGTTCGGCCATGGTCGAAGTCCGACCCGTCGGCCAGCCTCTCACACCAGCAGCCGCCGGGCGTCAGGTCGAGGCTGAGATTGTCGGCGGAGCCGCTGTAGGTGTGGGCGGAATCCCACCATCGGGGAAGGTCCGCGAGCGAAGGGCCGATCTTTTCGGGCGCGATACCGGAATCGACCGCATAGCGCAGGGTGAAGCTGTCGGCGGTGCGCGCCACCACCTCGGCGGCGGCCGGCAGGGCGAACAGCGACAGCGCGGCCGCCGCGATCAGGGGTTTGAGCATCGGACATCCTCCCGCCGCCATCGGGCGACGGTTGGCGGACTTCGTCAAGTCAGGACGTCGGCGGCGCAGGGGCCTGGGCGATCAGCTTCTTCGGGGCCTGGGCGCGGTAGCTCTCGTCGATCCAGCTTTTGAACAGGGCCAGCGGGTCTTCGACGTCGTCGGGCCATGAGGCCGTGACCCAGCCGCTCTTGCCCAGACCGTAGCCGGTGGGCGTGACCCAGGCCATAGTCCGCGCCTCCTCGCTCGAGAAGGGCAGTTTGCAGGAGAGGCTGAACGGGTCGCCGGCCGCGCTCAGATAGGCGAAGGTCTTGTCGCGCACCGCGAGGTCGGCGTGGCCGGGCCAGGGGCTCTTCAGCCGGACGTCGGGATAGGCGAGACCGAAGGCCCTCAGCTGATCGGCGGCGTCGGCGGGCGCTTTCATCGGGTCAGGCCGGCTGGAACGACAGCGGCGCGCCCCAGAACTGGCTGACCAGATCGGATTGCGGGCCGGCCTTGCCGCTGGTCAGGAAGTCGCGGCGGCCCGAGCCGCCGAGGTCGTATTCCGGATGACGCTCGAAATAACGGGCGAGGGCGTCGGCGACGGCGGTGGGCTGGTGGATCACCGGTGTGCCGGGCGGAAGGGCGGCGGCGAACAGGTCGGCCACGATCTCATAGTGGGTGCAGCCGAGGATGGCCTGGTCGGGATGGCGGCCGATGCGGCGGCGCAGGGCGTCGACGTGATCGTCGACCACCACCTTCAGCTCCTCGGCCGGGGCGCCGAGCTCGATCAGGCCGGCGAGGCCCGGGCAGGGCTCGGAGAAGACGGCCAGATCCTCGCGCCGCTTGTCGATCTCGATCTCATAGACCCGGCTCATGGCCGTGGCGGCGGTGCAGAAGACGCCGGTGATGTCGATCGCCTCGATCTTGTCGTCCAGCGGCGTCCGCTCATAGGTCCAGGGCAGGCCGGTCGCGGCCTCGATGGTCGGGACGATGATGCCCAGCACATTGATCGCGCGGCCGTGACGGGCGCGCGCCTCGGGCACCCAGCTCTGCTGCAGGCGGCGCAGGGCGATGGCGCTGGCGGTGTTGCAGGCGAGGACGATGACATTGGCCCCGGCCTCGAACAGCCGCTCGCAGCCGGCCCGGGTCAGGTCGACGATCTCCTCGCCGCCGCGCCCGCCATAGGGGGCGTTGGCCTGGTCAGCCAGATAGACGAAGTCCCGGTCGGGGAACCGTCGTGTCAGTTCGCGGTGGACCGTGAGGCCGCCCACGCCGGAGTCAAAAACGCCAATCGCCATGGCGCGGCGTTTAGACGCCCCGCCGGACCGCGTCCACCGGCGAAGATTACGGCCCGTTCATGTGACAGTCAGGCCGGGAAGGGCCTACGGTTCGCGCAATTCCCATTACGGACGGAGTTTACCCATGCACAGACGCCAGCTTCTCGTCGCCGGAGGCAGTCTGCTCGCCCTGTCGGCCTGCGCTTCCAACGGTATGTCCATGGGTGGAGGCACGCCGCCCGCGACCCTGGCGGCCGACGCCGCCGTCGCCCGCGCCGTCCTGCCGGCGCAGACGGCCCGGGCCGAGCTGTTGCAGCCGTGGACCGGTTCGTACGGCGGCACTCCGCCCTGGGACCGGGTGACCGCCGCCAAGCTGCGCGCCGCCATGCTGGAAGGCATCGAGCTGCAGCGCGCCGAGATCGAGGCGATCGCCAACAATCCGGAACCCGCCACCTTCGCCAACACCATGGTCGCCCTGCAGATGGCGGGAGAACCTCTCGACCGGGCCGGCTCCATCTACGGCGTCATGACCTCGAACATCGGCTCGGACGACTACAATGAGGTCGACACCGAGCTTTCGCCCCTGCTGTCGGCGTCCGGCGACGAGATCACCTTCAACGAACGGCTGTTCGCCCGCATCAAGGCCGTCGCCGACGGCGCGGCGGCCGCCGGCCTGACGGCCGAGCAGACCCGGATCGCGACCCGCAGCCGCGACAGTTTCGTGCGCAACGGCGCGGCGCTGGACGCCGCCGGCAAGGCCGAGCTGGGCCGGATCAACACCGCCCTCGCCAATGCCTTCACCAGCTTCGGCCAGAAGGTCGTGGCCGACGAGAACACCTGGACGGTCATCGCCAACGAGGCCGGCGTCGCCGGTCTCCCCGCCTCTAACAAGGCCGCCGCGGCCGCCGCTGCGCGCAGCCGCAACGTCCAGGGCTGGGCCATCGTCAACACCCGCTCGAGCGTCGATCCCTTCCTCAGCTTCGCCGACGACCGCGGCCTGCGTGAAGTGGTCTGGCGCAAATTCGTCAACCGCGGCGACAACGGCGACCGCAACGACACCAATGCGACCATCGCCGAGATCGTGAAGCTGCGTCAGGACCGCGCCCGTCTGCTGGGCTTCGGCAACCACGCCGAATGGCGGATGCAGGACACCATGGCCCGCACCCCGCGCGCGGCGATGGATCTGATGAACCGGGTCTGGGCGCCAGCCAAGGCCCGGGTCGCCGAGGAGGTCGCCGACATGCGCGCGATCGCCGGCCACGACATCGAGCCGTGGGACTACCTCTACTATGCGGAGAAGGTCCGGAAGGCGAAATACGACCTCGACCAGAACGAGCTGAAACCCTATTTCGAGCTCAACAACGTCCGCGCCGGCTCGTTCGAGATGGCGCGCCGCCTGTACGGCTTCACCTTCGAGAAGCTGGCCCGGGGGTCCGTGCCAGTCTTCCATCCCGACGTCAGCGTCTATGAGGTCAAGGACGCCGGACGCCCTGTGGGCCTGTACTACACCGACGACTATGCCCGCGCCGGCAAGCGGTCGGGGGCCTGGATGACGACCTACCGGTCGCATTCGACCTATGACGGCGACAAGAACACCCTCGGGTCGAACAACAACAACTTCATCAAGGCCGAAGGCAGCGAGCCGATCCTGATCTCGCTCGATGACGCCGAGACCATGTTCCACGAGTTCGGCCACGCCCTGCACGCCTTCTCGTCCAAGGTCACCTATCCGGCCCTGGGCGGCACGCCGCGCGACTACGTCGAATATCCGTCGCAGGTGCATGAGCACTGGGTGCTGAGCCGGCCGATCCTCGACGGCTTCATGAAACACTACCAGACCGGCGCGCCCATGCCCCAGGCCCTGGTCGACAAGATCGAGGCCGCCCAGACCTTCAACCAGGGCTATGCGACGGTCAGCTATCTGTCCTCGGCCCTGGTCGACATGGACCTGCACACCCAGGCCGCGCCGCCGACCGACATCGACGCCTTCGAGCGGTCCAGCCTGGCGCGACTGGGCATGCCGAAGGAGATCGTGATGCGGCACCGTCTGCCGCAGTTCAATCACCTGTTCACCTCGGACGCCTATTCGGCGGGCTATTATTCCTACCTCTGGTCAGAGGTCATGGACGCCGACACCTGGGCCTATTTCGAGGAGTCCGGCGACGTCTTCAATCCGGACATCGCGAGCCGATACAAGGCGATCATCCTGGCCGAGGGCAACACCACCGACCGCGCCGAGGCCTATCGCCGCTTCCGCGGCCGCGACCCGGACGTCACGGCCCTGCTGAAGGTGCGCGGCTTCCCGGTCACCTAGCTCGCCCTGCCGGGAATGTGAAACTGGAGAGGCCGGTGGTATCCCCACCGGCCTCTTTCGTTGGGCCTGGGCTTCACGCCGGCCAGGCGGGGGCGACCATGGCCAGGATGCGGTCGCCGCGGCGGGCGCGGGCGTAGTCGTCCTGACGCGCGGCGGGCAGGGCGCGCACCGCTTCCTGCTGGACGCGGCGGACGCAGTTGTCATTGACGAGGCCGCGCGGGCCGACCGCGCAGACGCCGCGGGCGGCCTCGGCGGCGCGGGCGTCGAACGCCCGGGCGCCGGCGGCGCTGGACAGGTCGAGGTCGGCGAAGGGAACGCGCACCTCCCGGGCCGCCGCGGGGGCGGCGTAGAGAAGGGCGGCGACAGCGAGGGAAAGAGCGGTTCTGGTCATCGGATCATCTCCTCGTCGCGGGAGCAGCGACGACAAGCCAGATGATGGTCTTGTGTGACGGTCGCCAGACCAGAACCGTTATTATTGCGTGACTTCAGGTCGAGTACTGCCGCGCTTGGCAAAAGCTGGCCTTATGTGTCTTTGCCGATCAGAGGACCACCGGCAGGCGGCTGAGCGCATAGTCCACCTGGGCGGAGCCCGGCAGCTGGCGCACGGCCTCGTCGCGGAAGGCGGTGCGGCAGAAGGCGCGGTCGTTGATGCGGCTGCCGGGCCGTTTGACGCCCCGGCACAGGCGGGAGGCCGCGGCCGAGACGCGGGCGTCGAAGGCGTCCGCGCCGGCGATGCTGGCGAGGTCCAGATCCCCCCACCGGACGCGGGCCTCCTGGGCGGAGGCGGCGCCGGCGGCGAGGCTGACGGTGAGTACGGCGACGAGAGAAGCGAGGATTTTCATGGCGATCTCCTGCGGAGGTCTGCGTCGCTCTTGGCGGCGACGAGGCGGGAGATACCGGCGGGCTGTTGCAGGCGGGTGAGCGTTCCGCGGCGAAATAGCGACGCTGGATGAATTCGCGGAAAGCTGAACGGTGATCAGGCTGAACAGGATGTCCGCCTTGTCTTCGCCCCCCTTTTCCGCCATAAGCCGCCGCTTCCGACGCAAGTGAACCTCGCGTCTCCACCTGCACGACCCCGGTTTCGACCGGACGAGGCAGGCGAGAACCCTCCGCCGACGTGATCGTCGCCGGAGGCCATTTCGCTATGGAGACCGTTTCACCCGTCGGTTCGACTGGCCCGCAGGGCTGACGAGGTAGTGAATGTTCGAGGCTCTGAACGAGCGGCTGACAGGCGTCTTCGACCGGATCACCGGGCGCGGCGCCCTGTCCGAAAAGGACGTCTCCGAGGCGATGCGCGAAGTCCGCGTGGCGCTGCTCGAGGCCGACGTCGCCCTGCCCGTCGTCAAGGACTTCATCGCCTTCGCCACCGAACGCGCCACGGGCGAGGACGTCATCCGCTCGGTCAAGCCGGCCGATCAGGTGATCAAGATCGTCTATGACGGCCTGGTCGAGATGCTGGGCGGCGATGAGCCGACCCCGATCAATCTGAACGCCACCCCGCCCGCCGTGATCCTGATGGCCGGCCTGCAGGGCTCGGGCAAGACCACGACCTCGGCCAAGCTGGCGCTGCGCCTGACCAAGTTCGATCGCAAGAAGGTCATGATGGCCTCGCTGGACACGCGTCGTCCGGCGGCCATGGAACAGTTGCAGACCCTCGGGAAACAGATCGAGGTCGCCGTCCTGCCGATCGTGGCCGGCGAGTCGCCGATCCAGATCACCAAACGCGCGCTGCAGTCGGCCAAGCTCCAGGGCTTCGACGTCCTGATCCTCGACACCGCCGGCCGGATCACGCTGGACGAGGCCCTGATGGCCGAGGTGGCCGAGGTCGCCGCCGTGTCGAAGCCGGTCGAGACCCTGCTGGTCGCCGACAGCCTGACCGGTCAGGACGCTGTCCGCACGGCCAAGGCCTTCCACGACCGCCTGCCGCTGACCGGCCTGGTCCTGACCCGCGCCGACGGCGACGGGCGCGGCGGGGCCATGCTGTCGATGCGCGCCGTCACCGGCCTGCCGATCAAATACATCGGCGCGGGCGAGAAGGTCGATGCGCTGGAAGTGTTCGACGCCCGCCGCGTCGCCGGCCGCATCCTGGGTCAGGGCGATATCGTCGCCCTGGTCGAGAAGGCGTCGCAGGAGCTGGACCAGTCCAAGGCCGAGGCCATGGCCCGCAAACTGGCCAAGGGCCAGTTCGACCTGAACGACCTCGCCGGCCAGCTGCAGCAGATGAAGCGGATGGGCGGCCTGCAGGGCATCATGGGCATGCTGCCCGGTGTGGCCAAGATGAAGGCCCAGATGGCCGACAGCGGCGTCGACGATCGCATGATCGCCCGCCAGGAAGCCATCATCTCCTCGATGACCAAGGCCGAGCGCAAGAAGCCCGACCTGCTCAACGCCAGCCGCAAGAAGCGCGTCGCCGCCGGCGCCGGGGTCGAGGTCCAGGAGATCAACCGTCTGCTCAAACAGCACCGCCAGATGGCCGACATGGTGAAGTCCATGTCGCGCGGCGGCGGCAAGGGCATGAAGCAGATGGCCGCCATGATGGGCGGCCTCGGCGGCGGCATGGGCGGCGGCCCCGACATGGCCCGCCTCAAGGCGATGGGGGGCGGCCGCATGCCCGAACCCAGCGCCGACGAAATGAAAGCCCTTCAGGACCGGCTCGCCGGCCTGGGCGGCGGACAACTTCCGGGGGGCCTTCCGGGTCTTCCGGGCTTCCCTCCCAAGAAATAATCCGACTTAACGAAAGAGACTGAAAATGCTGAAGATTCGTCTGGCCCGCGGCGGCGCCAAGAAGCGCCCCTACTACTACATCGTCGTCGCCGACAGCCACTCGCCGCGTGATGGCAAATTCATCGAGCGCGTCGGCACCTACAACCCGATGCTGCCGCGCGACGGCGAGCAGAAGCGCGTCACGCTGAAGACCGACCGGATCGCCGAATGGCTCGGCAAGGGCGCCCAGCCCACCGACCGCGTCGCCCGCTTCCTGAGCCAGGACGAAGCCCTGGCCGGCAAGGTCAAGTGGACCCAGTCGAACAACCCGAAGAAGGCCGAGCCGGGCAAGAAGGCCCAGGAACGCGCCGCCGAGCGCGCCCAGCGCGAAGCCGACCGCGCCGAGGCCGAAGCCGCCGCCAAGATCGAGGCCGCTGAAGCCGCCGTCCGCGCCAAGGAAGAAGCGGCCGCCGCCGCTGAAGCCGCCAAGAACGCGCCGCCGGCCCCCGAGCCCGAAGCCGTTGCTGAAGAAGCCCCGGCCGCTGAAGCTGAAGCCGTGACGGAAGAGGCCCCGGCCGAAGCCGCCGCCGAAGAAGCCCCGGCCGCCGAAGCGACCGAAGAAGAAAAGACCGAGGCCTGATCCAGTGATCCTTCTCCCCTCCGGGGGAGAAGGTGGCCCGTCAGGGCCGGATGAGGGGGATGTCGGACGCGAAGCAGGACCGATGAGGGCGAGCCTTAAAGCCCCCTCATCCGTCCCGCTCCGCGGTCCACCTTCTCCCCCGAGGGGAGAAGGACGAATGACCGAAAACAGCAAACTCATCCTCGTCGGCCAGGTCGCCGGCGGGTTCGGGGTCAAGGGCGAGGTGCGGGTGACCGCCTACACCGCCGAGCCGAAAACCCTGCTGTCCTTCGGGGTCCTGCTGCGCGCCGACGGTTCGACCGGCCTGACCCTGACCACGGGCCGGGCGGAGAAGTCCGCCGTCGTCGGCCGGGCCAAGGAGATCGCCACCAAGGAAGAGGCCGACGCCCTGCGCGGCCTGAAGCTGTACATCCCGCGCGACAAGCTGCCGGAACCCGACGAGGACGAATTCTACCTGACCGATCTGGTCGGCCTCGAAGCGCGCGATCCCGAAGGCCTCGTCCTCGGGACTGTGAAGTCCGTGCAGAATTTCGGGGCCGACGACATGCTGGAGATCGCCCCCGCGACCGGCGGCCCGACCTGGTACCTGTCGTTCACGAAGGACGCCGTGCCCGATCTGCACATCGCCGAAGGCTGGCTGCTGGCGGTGAAGCCGAACGAGATCGGCGAGCGCGAGCCGGATTGATGTCAGCGCGGACTAACAACAGCTACGAGAGGCGCGGTTCTTCGGGTGACCAGCATTCAGTCAGCTGATCCTCTGCGAATGTCACCCATCGGGCGATGATGCCGTCTGAACCGGTCAACATCATTGTCATTGGAGCTCCATCCGCCTGTCTCGCATATCCCCACACCGATACATCGCCCGTGTGGATGCTCATCGAAAGCGCTCCCAGACGAGATGCGCCAGCCGGCTCAGGATTGAAGCGGGGTGCAAAAAAAAGTGGCGGAGCCAAGCGGGTAAACTCGTACATCACACCATAGAGCGCAGCGCAGGTACGGCCGTCCGCCCAAACTCTGGGCCCACCGCCAGCCTCCGCCTCCAGCATTCGGCTCGCGATGGGTATTGAAGCATAGGCGACGCCTTCGGGGCCCCGGTCGTTTGGATCTCGGATCGCGTAGAATTGGATGACCTGTCTCTGCGTACCGCCGGGGCCACTATAGCCCCCGACATAGAAGGCACCGAGAGGGGCGTCTGCCACTCCCTGGACTATCCGAGGCTGGAATCTTCCGCCGAACGCAGGCTCTTGAGCACGGACCGACCCGGCAGTAACTAGGAACGCAACAGCAAGACCAACTATCATCATGATCCGGAACATGGTTCAGCCTCAGGATTGACTTCAGGGCCTGGTGAAAAATTGGACCGCGCGGCTTGAGCGGTCTGTTGATTGTAAACGTTGATCTGGTTGTAGGGAACGAAGCCTGCCGGCCCCTGATTTTGCGCGACAATATACAAACGAGCGGACGGGTTCCCGGAAAACGTCACCAGCCCATTTAGGTGGTCGATATCCCCGGGGAACTGTTCGTTGCCATCGGATGGGAGGTGGTTCCCCGATCCATGGCTGTGTATCGACCCTACGATTGACGCAGGGTTCAAACCAGAGGTCGATGGATTCACGGTGCCTACGCCACCGCTAGAAAACGGTGGTCCAAAAGCGATCGGGCCGATTTGGATCGAGCCGTCAGCGGCGCGATATAGGTATGCACCCCACTCTCGATCGTTCAGCGTCTCTGGAGGTGTCCTTGCCGCCGCCAGCCTCGCAAACTCCTTCGCCGCCTCCTGGCCCGCCACCGCCGGGCCCGGCCGGGAAAGTCCCACCCGGCCATCGGCGCTGGCCCTGAACGACTATCTCATCAAGTTCCGATGGCGGGGTAGGATCGGTCATCCAATATCCTCCGATTGCAACGGCACAACCTTGGCGTGAAATGCTAGCTCGCTCCAATCAACTCGCCGTGACGGCTACCCTTCCTCGTCCGCCGCCATGCCCATCATATGGAAGCCGGCGTCGACGTGGATGACCTCGCCGGTGGTCGAGAAGCCGAGGTCGGAGCACAGCCACAGGGCGGCGCCGGCGACGCCCTCCATGGAGGTGTCCTCCTTCATCGCCGACATGGCCCGGCCCTGGCTGATCATGCCGCGGCCGCCCGAGATGCCGGCCAGGGACAGGGTGCGCATGGCCCCGGCCGAGATGGCGTTGACGCGGATGCCGCGCGGGCCCAGGTCGCGGGCGATGTATCGGGTCGCCGCTTCCAGGCCGGCCTTGGCCACGCCCATGGTGTTGTAGTTGGGAATGGCCCGCTCCGAGCCGAGATAGGTCATGGTCACCATCGACCCGCCGTTGGGCATCAGTTTCGAGGCGCGCTTCGCCACGTCCACGAAGCTGAACACCGAGATGTTCATGGCCAGCAGGAAGCTGTCGCGGGTGGTGTTGTCGACGAAGGAGCCCTGCAGTTCGTTCTTGTTGGCGAAGGCCACCGAATGGACGACGAAATCGATCGTGCCGAAGGCCTTTTCCAGCTCGGCGAAGGCCAGGTCCATCGAGGCCTCGTCGGTGACGTCGGCCTGGATCAGCAGTTTGGCGCCGACGCTCTCGGCCAGCGGCCGCACGCGGCGCTCCAGCCCCTCGCCCATATAGGTGAAGGCCAGTTCGGCGCCCTGGGCCGCCAGCTGGGAGGCGATGCCCCAGGCGATGGAGTTGCTGTTGGCGACCCCCATGATCAGGCCCTTCTTGCCCTTCATGAGTTCACCGGTGGGCATGTTCCAGCCGCTCTCGCTCGCCATCTTCTGTCTCCGTGTTTTGAACGCCGAGGGTTAGCAGCGCCCGGCTTTGGGGGGAAGCGTCAGCCCGCCTCCGCCTCGCGCCGGCGGGCCAGCCGCTGCAGCAGGGGCGCCGCGGTCACGCCGTGGACGAGGATCGAGACGAGGATGATGAAGCCGACGACGGCCCAGAGCCGTTCGCTGTCGCCGAAATTCCCGTGGTTGAGGCCGTAGGCGACATAATACACCGAGCCGACCCCGCGAATGCCGAGGAAGGCGAGCAGCAGCCGCTCCCGCAGCGGCTGGCCCGATCCGGTCATGGCGACCATCCCGGCGACGGGCCGCACCACGAACACCACGGCCAGGCCGACCAGGGCGTCGATCCACGTCAGGCTGGCCAGCAGGCCGTTGGCGAGGGCGCCGCCGAACAGGACCAGCAGCAACATCATCAGCAGGCGTTCGATCTGGTCGGAGAAGTCGTGCATCTCCTGATGGATCTCGTGGTCGCGCTCGGCGGCGCGGAGGGTCAGGGCGCAGACGAAGACGGCGAGAAAGCCATAGCCGTGCGCGAGCTCGGTGGCCGCATAGGCCACCAGGGTGGCGGCCAGGGCGACGAGGCCGTCGCCGAACCGGGTCCCGCCGCCACGGAAGATCAGCCGCGCGAACGCCAGGCCGGTCAGGACGCCGACGCCCAGTCCGGCCAGCAGTTTCCAGCCGACCTTGATGGTGAACCAGTCGGTCAGGCCCCCGGCTGCGGAGAGTCCGCCTGCCGCGGCCAGTATGGCCAGATGGACGAAGGGGAAGGCCAGGGCGTCGTTGAGCCCGGCTTCCGAGGTCAGGCCGAAGCGCACCTCGTCCTCGTCGCCCGACTTCGGGGGGCCGACCTGGACGTCGGCGGCCAGAACCGGATCGGTCGGGGCCATGGCGGCCCCCAGCAGCAGGGCCATGGCCAGGCTGAAGCCGAGGCCGGCGACCCCGAGCCAGGCCACCGCCGCGATGGTCAGCGGCATGGCCACGGCCAGCAGCCGCCAGGTCGTCGCCCAGCGCCGCCACCCGACAGGCCGGTCCAGCTTCAGTCCCGCCCCCATCAGGCTGATGATGACCACCAGCTCGGTCAGCCGCTCGGTCGCCGTGTCCCAGGTCCGCGGGTCCGGATTGAAGGACAGCAGGCCGGTGCTGAACACGATCACGCCGACGGCGACGCACAGGATGGCCAGCGTCAGGGGCAGCCGCCTCAGCCCCATCGGCGCCCAGGCCACCAGCAGGATCACGGCGCCGAGGCCGAGCAGGAAGAGGATATAGGGGTCGAGGGTCAGGGGCGGGCCATCCGGTGGGGCGGGACCATCCTAGCGCGCCGGGAGCCGGTTGGCTCCCGGGTTCAGACCTTCGACAGGATCAGCGTGCCGTTGGTGCCGCCGAAACCGAAGCTGTTGGACATGACATGCTTCAGCTCGCCGTCGTGGCGTTTGCGCAGGATCGGCATGCCCTCGAACTCGGGGTCCAGGTTTTCGATGTGGGCGCTTTCGGCGGCGAAGCCATGCTTCATCATCAGCAGGCAGTAGATGGCCTCCTGGGCCCCGGCCGCACCGAGCGAATGGCCCGTCAGCGACTTGGTCGAGGAGATCATCGGCAGGTCGTCGCCGAAGACGTTGCGGACCGCCCCCATCTCCTTGGAGTCCCCGACCGGCGTCGAGGTGCCGTGCGGGTTGAGATAGTCGATCCTGGGATTGCCGGCCATTTCGAGCGCGATCTTCATGCAGCGCTCGGCGCCCTCGCCCGAGGGGGCGACCATGTCGTAGCCGTCGGAATTGGCGCCGTAGCCGGTGACCTCGGCATAGATGGTCGCGCCGCGGGCCACGGCCCGTTCGTATTCCTCGAGCACCACAATCCCGGCGCCGCCGGCGATGACGAAACCGTCGCGGTCCTTGTCATAGGCCCGGCTGGCGACCGAAGGCGTTTCGTTGAAGTTGGACGACATGGCGCCCATGGCGTCGAACATGTTGGACATGGACCAGTCGATGTCCTCGACGCCCCCGGCGAAGACGACGTCCTGCTTGCCCCAGGCGATCTGTTCGGCGGCCGCGCCGATGCAGTGGGCGGATGTCGCGCAGGCCGAAGAGATCGAATAGTTGATCCCCTTCAGCTGGAACCAGGTGGCCAGGACGGCCGAGGGGCCCGAGGCCATGGCCTTGGGCACGGCGAACGGCCCGATGCGCTTGGGCGAGGTCTTTTCGACCGTCGTGGCGGCGGCCTGGAGGATGATCTGGGTCGAGGGGCCGCCCTCGCCGACGATGACGCCGATGCGATCGGACTGGATCTCCTCGGCCGTCATGCCGGAATCCTTGAGCGCCTCCTCGAAGGCGATGTGGCCCCAGGCCGTGCCGTTGGCGAGGAAGCGGGCGGCGCGGCGGTCGACCAGGGGCGCCCAGTCCTCGGCCGTCACGCCCAGGGCCGGGGGCGCCCATACCTGGGAGCGGAAGCCGTACTGGATGTGGTCCGGCGCCGCGACGACGCCGGAGCGGGCCTCGCGCAACGAGGCAGAGACCTCATCCTGGCCGGTGCCGATGGAGGAGACGATGCCCAGACCGGTGACGACGACACGCCGCATGGTGGTTTCCTTCTTGATGCCGAAATCGCCGCGTTGGCCGCGGTCTGAAGCTGTCTTTGGATCAGGCGTCGACGGGGTCGGTCGCACCGAACAGGCCGACGCGCATGTCGGACGCCGTATAGATAGGGACGCCGTCGGCTTCGAGAACCCCGTCGGCGATGCCCATCACCAGGCGGCGGTTGATGACCCGTTTGAGATCGATCCTGTAGACGACCTTCTTGACGTCCGGGGTCACCTGACCCGTGAATTTGACCTCGCCGACGCCCAGCGCCCGGCCCTTTCCGGGACCGCCGATCCAGCCGAGGTAGAAGCCGACCAGCTGCCACATGGCGTCGAGGCCCAGACAGCCGGGCATGACCGGGTCGCCGATGAAGTGGCACTGGAAGAACCAGAGGTCCGGATGGATATCCAGCTCGGCCTCGATATGGCCCTTGCCGTGGGCGCCGCCGTCCGCGGTGATGCTGACGATCCGGTCGAGCATCAGCATGGGCGGGGCCGGCAGGCGGGCGTTGCCGTTGCCGAACAGTTCGCCCCGGCCCGAGGCGAGCAGGGCCTCGTAGTCGAAGGACGACGGATATTGCGACTGGCTCAAGGGAACTCTCCAGCGGGTGTTGCGGCCGGGTTACACGACGGGAACCGGCGGCTCAACTTTTTAGCTGTGGGACAGGCCAGCGGTGATCAGCGCCCGCGACCCGCCGGGCGGGCGGCGCTGCACAGGGCCCGCTCCTGGCCGCCGAAGACCTCGCTCTGGCGCACGAAGCCGTGCATCCGGCGCACCCGCACCTCGCACCAGCCGTCCTTGCAGTCTTCCATGGCCACGACCGAATGCGGCGACAGCCGGGCCCGCAGGGCGGCGGTGGCGGAGGGGCCCGAGCGGATCGGGATTTCGGCGTCCGAGGCGTTGAAAGCGCTGCGGCGGCTGGAGACGACGCTGCGGTGGACCCAGGCGACGCCGCCCTCGGGATCGCAGATCTTGCGCCATTCCGTGGTCTCGGCGACCACCTGAACGGGCAGGCCGGAGACCTGGTATTCCCACAGGATCCGGTAGTCGAGGCCGGGGCCGAACCGCGCCCGGACCTCGTCGGATTTCAGCGACAGCCAGCGCGGCACGGGCTGGCCGCTGGGCGTCGGCCGGCCGTCGGGCATGGCCTGGCCCGCCCCGGCCAGGGCGGCCGCGGCCAGGACGCCGGCGAGGACGGCCAGTCGTTGGAAACGGGAGCGAGCCTTGCCAGACACCGGATGCGCCAATAAGCCGAAGCGATTGAAACCGAAGGCCGCCAATGTCCGCGCCCAGACTTAAGGTGGTGTTAACCAGACGGCTGCCCGACGCGGTCGAGACGCGCATGCGTGAACTGTTCGACGCCGAGCTGAATCTGACCGACCGTCCGATGGATCGCGCCGCGCTGGAGGCGGCGGTGCAGCGGGCCGATGTGCTGGTCCCGACCATCACCGACATCATAGACGGCCCGTTGATCGCCGCGGCGGGCGACCGGCTGAAGATGATCGCCAATTTCGGCGCCGGCGTGGACCATATCGACATCGACGCGGCCGTGGGACGCGGCCTGATCGTCACCAATACGCCGGGCGTGCTGACCGAGGACACCGCGGACCTGGCCATGGCCCTGATCCTGGCCGTCAGCCGCCGCATCGTCGAAGGCGCCCAGGTGGTGGCCGAGGGCCGGTTCGAGGGCTGGACCCCGACCTGGATGACCGGGCGCAAGCTGTGGGGCAAGCGGCTGGGCATTGTCGGTATGGGCCGGATCGGCCAGGCCCTGGCGCGGCGCGCCAGGGCGTTCGGGATGCAGGTCCACTATCACAACCGCAAACCCGTCCCGGCCATGATCGCCGAGGAGCTGGGGGCGACCTGGTGGGACGATCTGGACCAGATGCTGGCGCGGATGGACCTGATCTCGCTGAACTGTCCGGCGACGAAGGAAACCCATCACCTGCTGTCGGCGGAGCGACTGGCCCGGCTGCAGCCGCACGCCATCCTGATCAACACCGCCCGCGGCGAACTGATCGATGAGGCGGCCCTGTCCGAGGCCGTGGCCCGGCGTGCGATCGCGGGCGTCGGGCTGGACGTCTATGAGCACGAGCCGGCCATTCACCCGGGCCTGCTGGGCCACGCCAATGTCGTCCTGCTGCCGCATCTGGGATCGGCGACGCTGGAAGCCCGGCAGGACATGGGCGACCGGGTCATCACCAATATCCAGACCTTCCACAACGGCCATCGCCCGCCGGACCGGGTGATCCCGGCAATGCTCTGAATCCTTGCGCTTGACGCCCGGTCAAACCTTGGGTTGGTAGGCGCGCAGTAGCGTTTCGGGGTGGGACCATGACAATCGGATTGAGCAAGGCGGCGCGAGCCGCCCTGTCGCGGCGCGGCCTGCTGGCCGGTACGGTGGCGCTGGCGGGGGTGGCGGCCTTGCCGCCGGGCGTGGCCCGGGCCCAGGGCGGCGCCTATCCGCTGGCCGAGTTCTTCAAGCCGACCATGAGCGGCGGCGCGGCCCTGTCGCCGTCCGGAAACCGCATCGCCGTGGCCGAGAACCTCGGCACCGATGAAAGCCCGGTCAGCGCCATCGACTTCCTCGACGCCGCCGACCCCGAGGGCCAGCGTCGCCGGGTTCCCCTCGGCGCCGTCATGGTCGGCTTCATCGACTGGGCCAGCGACGACCACCTGCTGGTGAGCGTGATCCTGAAGGCGGAGACCTCGGCCCGGTCGCAGGCCGGCTCGAACCGGCGGGTGGAGGGCGTCGAATACTATGTGCGCCGCGCGATCTCGGTGAACGCCACGACCGGTCAGGTGGTGCTGCTGTTCAACGACCAGCGCAACCGCGTGCGCAACTCGTTCGACACCGGGCGCATCATCGACCTGCTGCACAACGATCCGGACAATGTCCTGATGGCCGCCTGGGAGTCCGACGGGGTGATGGGCCTGCACCGCGTGAACGTGACCACGGGTGCGGCGACGCGGATCGAACGCGGCGGCTCGGGCACCTATCACTGGCGGGCCGTCAACGGCGTCCCCGTCCTGCGCCATGACATCAACAGCCGCGGCACGGTCGAGACCATCATGGTCCGGGCGCCGGGCGAGACCGAGTGGAAGATGGCCCGCCGCACCCGCGTGCGCGAGGCCCCCGACTTCGAATGGGTCGGCGGCAGCGAGACGCCCGGCAAGGTGCTGGTCATCGCCCGTTTCGACAATGAGGACGTGCAGAGCGTCCGGGAGATGGACCTGACCACGACGGCGCTCGGTCCGCCGCTGAATCCGCGCCCCGGCCGGGACGTCGCCTATGGCCTGCCGGACTCGGCCGGCAACTATCTGGGCGCGGCCTACTACGGCGAGCGGCTGGAGTATGAGTTCGTCGATCCCGCCCTGGCGGTCCACCACCGCGCGCTGAACCGCTTCTTCGGCAATACGTGCAACGTCCATTTCACGGACGTCGACATGGCCCGCAACCGCTTCATCGCCCGCGTGGACGGGCCGGCGGAGCCGGGGGCCTGGTTCTTCTATGACAAGACCGCGCGGGCGATCGTCAACCTCGGCCAGGCGCGGGATCTGGACCCCGCGCGGCTGGGGGCCGGCGAGACCCTGCAGGTGCAGACCCGCGACGGCGCGGCCATCGAGGCCTATCTGACAGCGCCGCCCGGAGGCGCGCCCGGCCCGCTGGTGGTCCTGCCGCATGGTGGACCCGAGGTGCGCGACACGCCGGGCTGGGACCGGCAGGTGCAGGTTCTCGCGGCGCAGGGCTGGTGGGTCCTGCAGCCGAATTTCCGCGGCTCGGGCGGCTATGGCCAGGCCTTCGCCCAACAGGGCTGGACCCGCTGGGGCGACCGGATGCAGGACGACGTCGAGGACGCCGTCGCCCACGCCATCGCCGCCAGGGGGCTGGACGCGTCGAAGGTCGCGATCATGGGCACCAGCTACGGCGCCTATGCGGCCCTGATGGGAGCGGTGAAGCGGCCGGACCTGTACAAGGCCGCGATCGGCATCTGCGGCGTCTACGACCTGCCCGACGTGCTGGCGTGGGAAGACCGCGAGGACGACACCCCGGGCAAGCCCATCTACGAGTTCTGGACCAAAAGGATCGGCGACCGGTCGGTCATGGGGCCGGCGCTGGAGGCGGCCTCGCCTCGCCGCCGCGTCGAAGAGATCACCTGCCCGGTGATTCTGGTGCACGGGGTCGACGACCCGGTGCTGCCGCTGATCCAGTCCCGCCGGATGCGGGACGCCCTGCGCGGCGCCGGCAAGACGGTCGAACTGATCGAGGTCGAGGACGCGGGCCACGCGGACTGGGAAGACAGCAAGGAGCAGGAGCTGATGACCCGCTATGTCGCCTTGCTGCAGCGGGCCTTCGCCTGACGGCGAGGGCGGGCGTTCCGGCCGTGCGGCTTGACGCCGGCGGCCGGCTTGGGCGGGTAAGGTTTCGGGGTATCGGGGGTGTAGGATGACAATCAGGAATTCCGCCGCGGCGCGGTGGGCGCTGTCGCGCCGGGGCCTGCTGGCGACCGCCGGCGGGCTCGGGGTCGCTGCGGCGGCCGGGCCCGTGGCGGCGCGTCAGATCGAGCCGCACGCCCTGGCGGACTTCTACGCCAAGGACGGGGTCAGCGGCGTCGCCCTGTCGCCATCGGGCGCCCGTATCGCCATCATCCGCGAGGTCCGTCAGGGCGGAGCCCGCCTCGCGGTTCTGGACGTGCTGGACGCCGCCAATCCCTCGGCCCCGCCGAAGCGGGCGCCGCTCGGTGACGTCGATTGCGAGATGATGGTCTGGGCCAGTGACGCGCGCCTGCTGGTGCGTATCGCCCTGGGCGGCCACTCCAGCACGGACCGGACCTCGGCCCAGTCGCTGGGCTCGGTCACCGTCGAAGCCGCCATCTCCCGGCGGATGGTGTCGATCGACCCGGACACCGGCGGCGCCGTGGTCCTGTTCGACAATGAGCCCCAGCGCATGCGGACGACCCGCAACCTCGGCTCCATCGTCGATCTGCTGCCGGACGATCCCGACCATGTGCTGATGATCGCCCCGACCCAGGCCCGGCGGATCAACGCCCTGTACAAGGTCAATGTCATGACCGGCCGCGCCGAGGAGTTCGAGCGTGGTGATTTCGACACCGTCGCCTGGGAGACCCGCAGCGGCGTCCCGGTGCTGCGTTACGACGTCAACAGCGCCGGCACGGCCCTGGAGATCATGGCCCGGGCGCCGGGTGAACGTCAGTGGCGTTTCGTCCGCCGCATGCGGATCGCGGACATTCTCGACTTCGAGTCCGTGGCAGCGACCGATCGTAGCGACGTCATCCTGGTCTCTGCCCGGCAGGAGGGAGAGGACGTCCGGTCGATCCGCGAGTTCAACCTGCGCACCGGCGCGTACGGCGCGCCCATCGCCTCGCGCCCCCGGTCGGACGTATCGAGCGGCCTGACGGACGATCGCGGCGACTATCTGGGCGCGGCCTTCTGGACCGACCGGCTGGAGTACGACTTCGCCACGCCGGAACTGGCCCCGCACCACCGGGCGATGAACCGCTTCTTCGACAATATGTGCAACGTCCGACTGGTCGACATCGACCGGACCCACAACCGGATCGTGGCCTATGTCAGCGGGCCGAACGAAGCCGGCGCCTGGTACCTGTACGACCGGGCCGCGCGCAGCTTCGTCAACCTGACCCCGCGCACCACGCTGCAGACCGAACGGCTGGGCCGGACCGAGGCGCTGGATGTGACCACGCGCGACGGCGCGACTATCCGGGCCTATCTGACCGCCCCTCCCGGCGGCGCGGCCGGTCCGCTGGTCGTCGTGCCGCACGGCGGGCCGGAACTTCGCGACGTGATGGACTGGGATCGCACCGTCCAGGCGCTGGCGGCCCAGGGCTGGTGGGTGCTTCAGCCCAATTTCCGGGGCTCAGGCGGCTATGGTCTGGCCTTCGCCGCCGAAGGCTGGAAGCGCTGGGGCGAGCGGATGCAGGAAGACGTGGAGGACGCGGTCGACCACGCCATCAAGACCCGGGGGCTGGACGCCGGCAAGGTCGGCATCATGGGCGCCAGCTATGGCGGATACGCCGCCCTGATGGGCGCCGTGCGCCGTCCCGACCTGTACAAGGCCGCGATCGCGATCTGCGGCGACAGCGACCTGCCCGAACTGCTGGCCAACGAGAAGCGCGGCGACAACAGCGAAGAGAACGAGGCATATCGCTTCTGGTCCGCGCGGGTCGGTGATCCGGTCGCCGATAGGGAAGCCCTCGAACGGGGCTCGCCGCGCCGCCGCGCCGCCGAGATCAATTGTCCGGTGATGCTGGTCCACGGCGTCGATGACCCGATCGTGCCGGTGTTCCAGTCCCGCCGCATGAAGGAGGCGCTCGACCGGGCCGGCAAGACCTCGACCTATGTCGAGATCCGCGGCGCCGGCCACGGCGACTGGGAAGACGATGTCGAGCAGGGCCTGATGGAACAGTATATCGCCCTGTTCCGGCGGGCCTTCGCCTAGACGGAAGCACAGACGGGACAGCCGGGATCGGCGGCGACCGTGACCGTCCGGGCGGTTCCGGCCAGGCCGTCGTAGATCAGCAGGCGGCCGGTCAGGGGCCGTCCCGCGCCGGTGATCAGCTTGATCGCCTCGAGCGCGGCCATGGAGCCGACGACGCCCGCCAGCGCCCCGATCACGCCGACGCGGGCGCAGGTCGCGGCGTCCGGCGGGGCGGCGGGGACAAGGCACTGGTAGCAGGGCCGGCCGGCGAAGACGCCGACCTGTCCGCTCCACCGGCCAAGGGCGCCCGACACCAGCGGAACACGCGCCGCCACACAGGCGGCGTTGACGGCGAACCGGGTCGCGAAATCGTCGGTTCCGTCCAGGACGACGTCGCAGTCCTCGATCAGGCGGCCGGCGTTCGCTTCAGTGAGCCGTTCCGCGACCGCTTCGATCCGGACATGAGGATTGAGCGCGGCAAGGGCGTCCGCCCCGGCCTCGACCTTGGGCCGGCCGATATCGGCGGCGTCGAAGGCGATCTGGCGCTGCAGATTGGACAGGGCGACGACATCATCGTCGATCAGGCGCAGCGTCCCGACCCCGGCCGCCGCCAGATAGAGGGCCGCCGGAGCGCCGACGCCGCCGAGGCCGACCAGGCCGACACGCGCGGCCTTCAGCCGTTGCTGCCCGGGTCCGCCGACCTCGGCCAGCACCAGATGGCGGGCGTAGCGCTCGATTTCATCGTCCGAAAAGGTCACGCCCCCAGTTAGGGGGTGCGCACCCGAACGTCCACGCCGTCAGGCGGCCTTGCGGATATCCAGCAGGACTTCGGCCTCATTGGCCGACAGGCGGGAGATGCAGGTCAGGCCGATCCGCTCCAGGAGGACGGCGGGCTCGGCGGTGAGGGCGATCGGCTCCTGAAGGCGGCGATCGGGGATGGGCATGTCGGACAGGACCCGCAGACCCGTGTGGCGCGGATCGGCGATGATGCGGCGCATCAGCCGGTCCAGATCGGCGCGCCCGCCCTCGAGGGCCTGGAGAATATGACCCTGATGGAACATCAGACAGCCGCACACGCGGTCGCGCCGGTTGTTGCGGTCCGAGACGCCCAGAATCTGGGCGATCGACAGGGTCGAAGCCCCGGTCGCGCCAACGGCTTCGCTGGCGTATATCACGCGATGAAGCACGACGCTTCCCTCATATGTCGAATTGTGGGGTACAGTTGGTCTATGTAACGGGTTACATTGGTCCAAATATGGCTAACGACGGCCGTTGTAATTCTGTCGCTTTCCGCTTGCCGCGCCGCATTTCGGTCGCCATCTGCAACGGATGATGAACGCGAACCCCAACTTCCCTGACTGGCACGGCACAACCATTCTGGCGGTGCGCAAGAACGGCCGGACCGTCATCGCCGGCGACGGCCAGGTCTCCATGGGCCCGACCATCGTCAAGGGCGCCGCCCGCAAGGTGCGGGTTCTGGCGGGCGGCAAGGTGCTGGCGGGCTTCGCCGGCGCGACCGCCGACGCCTTCACCCTGATCGAACGGCTGGAGGCCAAGCTGGAGCAGTATCCCGACCAGCTGGCCCGCGCCTGCGTCGACCTGGCCAAGGACTGGCGCACCGACCGCTACCTGCGCCGGCTCGAGGCCATGCTGCTGGTCGCAGACAGGAGCTCGATCTTCACGGTGACCGGCGTCGGCGATGTGCTTGAGCCGGAACACGGCGTGGCCGCCGTCGGCTCGGGCGGCAATTTCGCCCTCTCGGCGGCCCGCGCCCTGATCGACCATACCGACATGGACGCCGAAACCATCGCCCGCCGGGCCATGGAGATCGCCGCGGATATCTGCGTCTACACCAACGGCAACCTGACGGTGGAGATGCTCGGCTGAGGGCTGAGACCTGTGGCCGGTTGGTTCATCACCAAGGGCACGAAGGATCACAAAGGACACGAAGGGGACCGGGGAGCGTGTCGGAGGAAGCCGATCGGATCGGGCGGATCATTGTTGATTCTGCCATCGCGGTGCATCGTACGCTCGGCCCGGGTCTTCTTGAATCTGTCTATGAAGCCTGCCTCGCGGAGGAGCTGCGGCAGCGCGGCCTGATGGCTGAACGCCAGGTTGGCGTGCCCGTAGCGTATGGCGAGGCCCGACTGGAGGTCGGCTTTCGTATCGATCTGCTCGTCGAGAAGTGCGTGGTGGTCGAGATCAAATCGATCGACGCCCTGGCGTCGATCCATATGTCCCAGGTCCTGACCTATCTGCGCTTTTCAGGTCACCGGCTCGGCTACCTGATCAACTTCAACTCCGCCCTCCTCAAGAACGGACTTCGCCGCCTCGTCCTCTGACCCCTTCGTGTTCTTGGTGATCCTTCGTGATCTTCGTGATGAACCAGCAAGCCGATCGCGCCTTGCCGCGATTTAACGGGACAGGCGTCCGGTTTCAGCGGTCAATGCGGGCTGGAGGATTTTCCATGCGCGCCATCGCCTTCGCCGCCGCCCTGCTGGCCGCCGGTCCAGTGCTCGCCCAGACGCCCGACGCCGCCGCCATCGTCGCCGCCGAGCGAGCCTTTGCGGCAGATGCACCGGTGCTGGGACTGACGGCCAGTTTCAACAAATGGTCCGTGCCGGACGCCGTGATGATCGGCGGCGGACAGGTCCAGACCGTCCGCGATGTCTTCCCGCCGGACGTCCCGCGTCCCGCGGACGAGGCCCGGCTGGAGTGGTGGCCGAATTTTGCAGGGATTTCCCGCTCCGGCGATCTGGGCTTCACCACCGGCGGCGTAGCCATCAACGGCCAGCGCACGGGGCACTATTTCACCATCTGGAAGAAGCAGGCCGACGGATCGTGGCGGTGGGTCTACGATGGCGGCTCGGGCGCCAGCGCGGCCGGGGTTCCGGGCCCGGACAGCGAGCCGGTGATCCTGCCGGTCGGCCCGGCGCTTCTTCAGGTCGTCACCTCGCTGGATCGCCCGCCGCCCTCGATGGCTCCGGACTGGGCCATGACCCGGGTGCGCGAGCAGGAGGCCGTTCTCGCCCGGACCGCCGCGACCGACCAGAAGGCCGCCCATCTGGCGGCGCTGGCCGACAATGGCCGGCTGTACGTCGCGCCGAGGCCGCCCGCGATCGGACGGGCCGCCTTCGCGGACGCCCTGGACGCCTGGCCCCCAACGTTCCGGTTCGGCCCGACCGAGGGTGGCGGGCAGTCGCAGTACGGCGACCTCGTCTGGACCTATGGCCCCGCGGCCTGGACCACCGACGGGCAGGCGCGGACCGGCCACTATGTGCGGCTGTGGCAGAGGCAGGAGGACGGGTTCCGCATCGTCCTTGCGCAGCTGATCGCCGCACCGCCGCCGCCGCCCCCTCCCGCCGGGCGCTGACCTCCCCTATCTGCAGACCATGACCGAACTTTCTCCCCGCGAAATCGTCTCCGAACTCGATCGTTTCATCGTCGGCCAGGACGACGCCAAACGCGCCGTGGCCGTGGCCCTGAGGAACCGCTGGCGGCGCAAGCGTGTGTCCGACGACCTGCGCGACGAGGTCACGCCCAAGAACATCCTGATGATCGGCCCCACCGGCGTCGGCAAGACCGAGATCGCCCGGCGGCTGGCCAAACTGGCCGGCTCGCCCTTCCTCAAGGTCGAGGCGACCAAATTCACCGAGGTCGGCTATGTCGGCCGCGACGTGGACTCCATCATGCGTGACCTCGTCGAGGCGGCGCTGGTCATGGTGCGCGACCGTCGCCGGAGCGGGGTCAAGGCCAGGGCCGAGGCGGCGGCCGAGGAGCGGATTCTCGACGCCCTCGTCGGTCCGGGCTCGCAACCCGCCACCCGCGAAAGCTTCCGCAAGAAGCTGCGGGCCGGGGAGATGGACGACAAGGAGATCGAGCTTCAGCTGGCCGACACGGCCTCGCCCATGCAGGGGCTGGACATTCCCGGCGGCGGCAATGTCGGCATGATCAATCTCTCGGAAATGCTGGGCAAGCTGGGCGGGCAACGCACGAAGACGGCCAAGCTGCTGGTCCGCGACGCCTTGGCCCCGCTGGTCACGGAGGAGAGCGACAGGCTGCTGGATCAGGAGAGCCTGACCACCGAGGCGCTGTTGCTGGCCGAGAACGAGGGCATCGTCTTCATCGACGAGATCGACAAGGTCGCGGGCCGGTCTGACCGGTCGGGCGGCGACGTCAGCCGCGAGGGCGTGCAGCGCGACCTGCTGCCGCTGATCGAGGGCACGACCGTCTCGACCAAATACGGGCCGGTGAAGTCGGACCATGTGCTGTTCATCGCCTCGGGCGCCTTCCACGTCGCCAAACCCTCGGACCTGCTGCCCGAACTGCAGGGCCGGTTGCCGATCCGGGTCGAGCTGAAGGCCCTGACCCGCGACGACTTCGTGCGCATCCTGACCGAGCCGGAAGCCAATCTGATCCGCCAGAACCAGGCCCTGCTGGCCACCGAGAACGTCACCCTGACCTTCACCCCCGATGCCGTCGAAGCCCTGGCCGACGCGGCCGTCGCGGCCAATGGCGCGGTCGAGAACATCGGCGCGCGGCGACTGGTGACGGTGATCGAGCGGGTGCTGGAGGAGACCAGCTTCAAGGCCTCGGACCTGTCCGGCCAGACCGTCGCCTTCGACGGCGAGCGGGTGCGCGATCTGGTCGCGGAACTGGCGCGCGACGCCGATCTGAGCCGGTTCATCCTCTAGACGGGCAACCCTTCCCGCGGTTCATTCGTATCTATGCGCCAACCGCCGCCAGGGACGCCCCGATGAGATCCGTTCAGACCGCCGCCGCCACCCTGTTCCTCGCCCTCGGCCTTGGCGCGCTCGCCGCGCCCGCCTCCGCCCAGTCGCGCGCTGTGGCGATGGACCAGTTCGACGGTCGCTGGTTCGAGATCGCGCGCAGTCCCAATGACGTCCAGAAGGACTGCCGGCGGGCCCAGATCGACTTCAATCCGCAGAGCCAGCCCAACCGCTATTCCATCGTCGTCACCTGCACCCGGCGAGCGGACGGCGGGGTCGAGACCCTGCGCGCCAACGCCCGCGTCACCGATCCCGGGACCAACACCCGCTTCCGCTTCACCCTGACGGGCCTGCTCGGCGTGGGCGGGCTGGCGGGCCAGAATTACTGGGTCCAGGAGCACGCGCCCGACTACAGCTGGGCCATCCTGGCCCTGCCGAACAAGTCGGACTGGTGGGTCTGGCACCGCAGCCAGAGCCCGTCCGAGGCCGAGCGCACCCGCCTTCTGGCCCGCGCCCGCGCCCTGGGTCTCGACACCGGGTCCGTGGTCCACACCGGACGCTAGGCGCAGACCTCCGGCGACGGTTTCCGGCTTGATTGGGACATGACCGACAAGCCCGAGACCCAAGTCGAGAAGTTTGAGAAGATGGCCGAGGCGCTTGAGTGCGACGAGGACGAAGCCGCCTTTGAGGATAGGGTGCGGAAGCTGGCTGCTAGGCCTGAAGCCTCACGGTCGGTGGTGTCCGACAATAAAAGTTAGACCGTCCGCCTCATCATGCACGGCGAGGTTTGTCGGCGGCTGCGAGAATATCGACTGTGCGATTCCCCCGCTCGCCATCTGGAAGCCCGCGGCCTTTAAATACGCATGTAGTTGAACGGCGAACTCCGCCGCCTCGCCGTCGCCCATTACAGCCAAGACGGTGATCGGCTTGTCGCGAGGCAGATCATTGATCTGCTGTTTAATCCGCGCCGCCCAAGGGTCGGACATGTTGCGGGCCTGCGGACCCAGATTGACCGTATGGGCCGTGATTCCGCCGGACTGGTTGTTAGAGGTCACGTTTTGATTGAACGTGAAATTGGTCTGGAATGGCTTCTTGCCATCACCGTTTCCGAACATCATCGCCCCCCATGGTGACTGTATGGGCCGTGACGCCCCCAGACTGATTGTTGGACGTTACCGCAGTACTTTCCGGCGTAGGCTCGGGCGCGGGGGGCTTCGTCCTTCGGAACATCAGCACAGTCCCCACAATGGTTGATAGTCCGCACAGGCCAAACAGAGAATACGTCCACCCATCAGAGATAACGAGCGTCGTCATGCTGGCCACCACGCCAGCGACGGCTCCGGTGATGACGAAGATGATCCCTGCGAGCCTTTCCATCGAGCCGTCATATCACCGCCCCCAGATCCGGGAGAAGCGGGTTTGTCAAATACGGATACGCCCCCGGCTTGAAATCGGAACATACGCCGAACATAAAGACGGCATGGCCGCCGCCCTGCTCCAGATCGACCTCGTCTTCAGCCGGCCTCAGACCACGCTGGCGGTGACGCGCGGCGCGGCGCGGCTGATGGTCGACCTGGGTTATGCGCCCCTGCTGGAGGTCGGCCTGCCCAACGGCCGCCGCGCCGACGTCATGGCCCTGGGGCCCCGCGGCGACATCGTCATCTGCGAGGTCAAGTCGGGGGTCGACGACTATCGCGTCGATCGCAAATGGCACGAGTACGGCCCGTTCTGCGACGCCTTCTATTTCGCGGTGGCGCCCGAGTTCCCGAGCGACATCCTTCCCGGGGAACCGGGCCTGATCGTCGCCGACGGCTTTGGCGGGGCGGTGGTGCGCGAAGCGCCGGCCTCGCCCCTCGCCCCGGCCCGTCGCAAGGCGCTGCTGGTGGCCTTTGCGCGGCTGGGGGCCATGCGGACGCTGCGCGACCCGGCGGGCTGAACCCCTGTCAGACCACCGGCCCGCTTTCGCCCGTGGACAGGACGGCGGCGGTCGAGGCGGCGCAGCCGGTCAGGTCCTGGTCGCCAACCTTGACCATGGCGGTGAGCGGATAGGTCCGGTCGCTCATCCCGTCCGAGCATTCGGTGGCGATCAGGGTCACGCGCAGGTCGGTCCCGTCGGCGGTTTCCGCCTCATACGTCGCCGTCGTGCCCTGGGCCACAGGATTGGGCTGGGGCGCGCGCTGCTCGGGGGAATCGGGGGACGTATAGACCAGTTCGGTCCCGGTCAGTTCGACGCTCCAGAACGGCTCGGTGCCGAGGGCGCGGACCGGTTGGGACAGATCGACGCCGCCGAGCACCGGCGCGGGCTGCCCGGACGGAGCCTCCGGCTGAACCGGCTCTTCCGCCGGCGAACAGGCGGCGAGGACGAGGACGGCGAGGGCGGCGAATACGGGACGCATGGAAGACTCCGGGGGTTGACCGCAGGAAGCGCGGACGACGCCTGCGGGTCAAGACCGGATCGGTCGATCAGTCGCTCAGGGCTGGCCGTCTGCCGCCGGAACGGAGGCCATCATCACGCCGTCGGACGGCGCCGCCGGGGCTTTGTAGATGAAGCCGTAGGTCGGATAGACGGTCGTGCCCAGATCGTGGATCGGGTTGTACCAGACCTTGACCGCGGTCCAGTCGCCGTCATGCGAGACGTCGACGACGGTGACGTTTTCCTCGACCCGGCCGCGGCTGCCGCCCCAGTTGGCGTGGGTCACGCGAATCACCCGGTCGGTCAGGATTTCCGAAACGACGGCGACGTGGCCGCGGGTCATACGGCCGCTGGGCTGGAAGGCGAGGACCGAGCCGGTCTCCGGGCGCCCGCCGGTGCGGAACTTGCCCTGGGCCTGACGCCACCAGGTCAGGGCGTCGCCGAAGATGTTGATGCCCGAGAACATGCGGGCGAAGGTGACGCACTGCCAGTACGGCTCATCGGCCTTCACGGCGGGGGCGTAACCCAGCACGGAAAATCCGATTGTCGCCGCAACCGCGGCGGCTGTGAGCCGTTTCATCATGCTGGCGTAGGTCCCGACCCGTTTCCGTGGGCTAGCCCTAGACGATAGTTTCCGAGGGTTGAAGTCCCCTTTCGGGCGAGTCCGTGCGCGCTTTCGCCGCAGCGACCTTCGCGGCCCGACGGTCTGCGAACCCCCTCATGGCCTTGCGGGCCGGGCGTTCGACGAGGTGGTAGGTGATCATCGCCGCCACCGGAATCGCTGCGACCAGCGCCAGCCACACAATGATGTGAAACCGCTTGTCGTCGGCTCCGGTCAGCCGCGCCGCGACATTGGTGGTCAGCAGCAGGACGGGCGCGCAGACCATGTAGATCGAATAGCTGATCTCCCCGAGATAGACCCCGAACCTGGAGCCCAGAACGCCCGCGCGGGCGTTGTCCAGCGAGCCGAGGCCGAGGATCAGACCTCCGGCGGCGAGGACGGTGACGGCGTCCCAGAGACCCATCGAGGCGCTGACCAGGACGGCGAGACCGCTGAGGAAGGCGAAGGTTCCGGCGAAGGGGACGCCGCCGCGGCGATGGACCAGATAGAGGGCGCAGCCGAGGGCGAAACAGGGAACGATCCGCAGCGCGCCCCAGCGGAAGGTGGCCTCGGTCAGGGAATAGCCGGCCAACGGCTCGAAGGCGGCATAGAGCGCCAGCGCGAAGGCCGCGGCCAGCGCCGTGGCCAGCAGCGGTCGCTCACGCAGTCGCCAGGCGACGAAGGCGAAGGCCGGGAAGCCCAGATAGGCGGCCCACTCCGCCGAAATCGACCAGGACGGATGGTTGAACGCCGAGCTGGGGGCGAGGCCCCAGGCGTGGGTCAGGGTCAGATTGGCCGGAAGCGCCCGCCAGTCGGTCAGGCTGCCGTCGATGCTCAACCCCGCGAGGCCGGCGGCGAGGCCGAGGCCGATCATGCCGAACAGGGTCACCAGATGCAGCGGATAGACCCGCGCGAGCCGGGCCCAGAGGAAGCCGCCGTAGCGGAACCGCTTCTCCCCCGCCGCCTCGAGATAGACGTGGCTGAGGATGAATCCCGACAGGACGAAGAAGGTCTCGACGCCCAGATAGCCCTTGCTCACCGCGACGGGCGTGAAGCCGACATCGAGGTGCGGCCAGGCCGTGTAGAGCACCACCCACAGGGCTGCGAAGAACCGCAGGGTTGTCAGGGCGCGCAGATCGGGGGGCGTCGGGACGGGCGTCATGGCCCGCAGGCTAGCGGACCCGGGGTACAGGAACCGTTAAACGGCGCTGGAAGCGGGTCTCAGGCCGCGCATTCCGCCGGTTTCGCCTCGCCCGGCGCATACATTTCGCAGGACCGCTCAATCTCGCCCTGGATCATCTCGCAGGCGTTGGCGACGTTGCAGGGCGGGTGGGTGGCGGGACTGACGGCGATGCACCGGTCGACCAGACGCTGCGCCGCTGCCTCTCCGATGTCGTTCAGACAGGAGACCGGCGCCCCGACGGGCGCCAGGGCCACGGCCGGATCGACCTCCTCCTGCGGCGGGGCGTCGGCCGGCATTTCAGGCGCCGGCGCAGCGGCGGCGGCCGGCTCGGCGGCGGGAGTTTCGGCGGGGCGTTCGCAGGCCGAAACCAGGACGGTCACGGCCAGCAGGGCGAATACGGTCCGGCGCATCAGGCACTCCGATCGGTCGCGGAAACCCCACCTTAGGCACGGTTCGTCCCGACGCGAAAGCGCCGGACGTCCGCTCAGCGGCCCAGGGCGGCCCGTTGCAGGGCGAACAGTTCGGCGCAGCCGCCCTCGGCCAGCTGGAACAGCCGGTCGAACTCGGCGCGGGAGAAGCCGCGCTTCTCGCCCGTGGCCTGGATCTCGACGATCGCGCCGGCGCCGGTCAGGACGAAGTTGGAATCGGCCTCGGCGTTGGAGTCTTCCTCATAGTCCAGGTCGAGCACCGGCTGGTCGTTGCAGACCCCGCAGGACACGGCCGCGACCTGGTCGAGGATGGGATCGGTCTTCAGCACGCCCTCGGCGCGCAGATAGTCGAAGGCGCTGGCCATGGCGACCCAGGCGCCGGTGATGGCCGCCGTGCGGGTGCCGCCGTCGGCCTGGATCACGTCGCAGTCCAGCGACACCTGACGCTCGCCCAGCGCCTTCAGGTCGACCACGGCGCGCAGCGAGCGGCCGATCAGCCGCTGGATTTCCTGCGTCCGGCCGCTCTGCTTGCCGGCGGCGGCCTCGCGGCGGCCGCGGGTGTGGGTGGCGCGGGGCAGCATGCCGTATTCGGCCGTGACCCAGCCCTGGCCGGTGTTGCGCATCCAGCCGGGCACCTTTTCCTCGACCGAGGCCGTCACCAGCACCTTGGTATGGCCGAAGGTGACCAGGCAGGAGCCCTCGGCATAGCGGTTGACGCCGGTCTCCAGCGTCACGACGCGGAGCTGGTCGGGGGTGCGGTCGGACGGACGGGCGGTGGTCATCGATGGATTTCCTTGGACGGGGCGGCGGCGCTGCTTATCCTGAAACCGTGAGCCTGTATGCCCCCAACCCTTCGCCGTTCAGCGGCAGCCCGGCCGGCCTGGCCGCGCTGGATGAGCGCGCGCGCGATATTTTCCGGCGGATCGTCGAGAGCTACCTCCAGACCGGTGAGCCCGTCGGCTCGCGGACGCTGTCCATGACCGGGGTTTCCCTGTCCCCTGCCTCGATCCGCAACACCATGCAGGACCTGACGCTGGCGGGGCTGCTGGGCGCGCCGCACACCTCGGCGGGGCGGATTCCCACCCATGCGGGCCTGCGGCTGTTCGTCGACGGCCTGCTGGAGATCGGCGACGTCGGGACCGAGGAACGGCGCGAGATCGATGCGCGGCTGGCCGGGCGGGGTCGCAGTTTCGACGAGGCGCTGAACGAGGCCTCCAGCCTGCTCTCAGGCCTCGCCGGCGGGGCCAGCATCGTGGCCAGCCCGGTGCGCGAGGCCGGGGTCAAACACGTCGAATTCGTCGCCCTCGGCCACGACCAGGCGCTGGCGGTGCTGGTCGGCGACGACGGCTCGGTCGAGAACCGGTTGATGCCCCTGAAGGCCGGGGTGACGCCCTCGACCCTGACCGAGGCCTCAAACTTCCTGAACGCCCGCCTCAAGGGCCGCCCGCTGCATGAGGCGCGCACCGAGATGCGCACCGAGCTGGACGCCGCCCGGCGCGAACTGGACGCCGCCGCCGCCCGTCTGGTCGAGGACGGCATGGCCGCCTGGTCGGGCGGGGCCGAGCGCGAACGGTCGCTGATCGTGCGCGGCCGGGCCAATCTGCTGCACGACCGCGAGACCGCCGAGGATCTGGAAAAGGTCCGCATCCTGTTCGACGACCTGGAGCAGAAGGAACAGCTGATCGGACTTCTGGACGGGGTGTCGACGGCCCAGGGCGTGCGCATCTTCATCGGGGCGGAAACGAGACTCTTTTCGCTTTCGGGTTCCGCCGTGATCGCGGCGCCCTATATGACGGGCCGTCAGCGGGTTCTGGGCGCCATCGGCGTGATCGGACCCGCGCGACTGAACTATGCCCGCATCATACCGTTGGTGGACTATACCGCCCGGGTGCTGGGGCGAATGCTGGACGGACAAGAAACTTGAGCGACACACACGACGACCTCCCCCACTCCGAAGAGCTGGCCGCCGACATCGCGGAAGCCGAGGCGAACGCCGAGGCCGGTCTGGACGACGGCCTCGGGCCCATCGACGCCCTGATCGTCGAGCGCGACCAGTGGAAGGACCGCGCCCTGCGCGCCGTCGCCGAGGCCGAGAACACGAAAAAGCGCGCCGAGACCCAGTCAAACGACGCCCGCGCCTACGCCATCCAGCGCTTCGCCCGCGACCTGCTGGGCGTGGCCGACAATCTGGAACGCGCCCTGATGGCGGCGCCCAAGGACGCTGACGCCGGCGAGGCAGGCCTGGTCACCGGGCTGGAGCTGACCCAGAAGTCGCTGCTGCAGGCCTTCGAGAGCAACAACCTCAAGCGCGTCGCCCCCGAGCCGGGCGAGGCCTTCGACCCGCATCTGCATCAGGCCATGATGGAACAGCCGTCCGACACGGTTCAGGGCGGACAGGTGATCCAGACGCTGCAGGCCGGCTACGCCCTGTTCGGCCGCACCGTGCGCCCGGCCATGGTGGTGGTCGCGGCCAAGGGATCCGGCGCGGCGGCGGGCAATGCAGCCTATGCGGCGGCGGCGGCCACCGGCGGGAATTTCGACCAGAAGGCCTGATCCTCCCCCATGGGGGAGGGGGACCATGCGAAGCATGGTGGAGGGGTGTCGGCTCCGCGCTCGCCTTTGGCTCCCCTCCACCGCCCTGTGGGCGGTCCCCCTCCCCTGAAGGGGAGGACTACCTCAGCCGCTCATTGAAGAAGGCCAGCAGGCGGCGCCAGCCGTCCGCCGCATCCGCCGCGCGATAGCTGTCGCGATAGTCGGCATGGAAGGCGTGCGGGCTGTCCGGATAGACGTGGATGCCGCTGGCCGTCTGGCCGGCGCGTTGCAGGGCTTCGCGCATGGCCTCGACGCTGGTCAGGGGGATGCCCCGGTCCTGACCGCCGTACAGGCCGAGCACCGGGCATTTCAGGTCGTCGGCCAGATCGACGGGCCAAGGCTGGCCGGCGGCCGCCTGTTCCGGCGTCGCCGTGGCCGAGGGCGCGAGGCGGCCGTACCAGGCGACGCCGGCGTCCAGCACGGCGAAGCGGGCGCAGGCCTGCCAGACCACCTTGCCGCCCCAGCAGAAGCCGGTGATTCCGACCTTGTCGGAATTGGCCCAGAGCTGCTGGCTGACCCAGTCCAGGGTCGCCGAGACGTCGCCCATGACCTGCTCATAGCCCGCCGCGCCGACGATCTGCTGCACGCGCGTCATGTCCGCCAGGGTCGCCGGATCCTCGACCCGGTTGAAGAAGGACGGGGCGACCGCCGCAAAACCGGCCTTGGCCAGACGCCGGCAGAGGTCGCGGATATATTCGTGGACGCCGAAGATCTCGGACGCGACCACCACCACCGGCCAGGGGCCGTCGCCGCCCGGTCGCGCCGAATAGATCGGCAGGGCGAAGCCGTCCGGGGCGGGAATGGTGATGTTTTCCTGGATCAGGCCCTCTCCGTCCGTGGTGATCGGCGCGGCCTGTTTGGCCAGAGCCGCCGGCGCATAGCCGGCGAGCGCCAGTCCGCCGACCACGCCGGTCGCCAGCGCGCGGCGGCTGAAGCGGAAATCGTCGGGCTCGGGTCCCTCGGGGCGGATCAGGTTCGGCATCGGGCGGCTCCGGTCTGGCGAAGCGGCGAGACTGGCCGCGCGCCCGTCCGCCGTCCATTCACGATTGCCGTGAAGCTAACGGGCCCGGCGAAGCGTCAGATTGATCCGGCCGCCGCCCGGAACGAGGGTCGAGGAGCCGGCGATCACGCGGTCGATCCCGTGCCGCGCCAGCCGCGCCGGGCCGGTCAGGGCGCAGACGTCGCCGGAGGCCAGTCGCACCGTCCGCGTCGGCCCGCCGCCCGCCGCGCCGATCCGGAACACCGCCGTATCGCCGAGCGAGACAGACAGCACAGGAGCGCCATGATCCCGCTCGTCGAGGTCCTGGTGCATTCCCATCTTCGCGCCCTCCCGATAGCGGTTGACCAGGCAGGCGTCGGGCGGCTCGGGCCAGCCCGTCAGGGAAGTCCACAACGCCAGAAGCGACCCGGGCATCGCCGGCCACGGCGCGCCGGTCTCCGGATGGACCGGCTGATAGCGGTAGCCGGCCCGATCCGAGACCCAGCCCAGCGGTCCGAGGTTGGTCATCTCGACCGAAAACGGCCGTCCGCCGGGCGTCACCGGCCGGTAGAAGGGCGCCGGTTCGACGGCCGCCAGCACCTCGACCAGCAACGCCGCCTGATCAGACGCGGAAAGGGCTCCCGGCCAGAACCGGAAGCCCTCCATTCCCGTATCGATCTCGCGCGCGGAACCCATGCCCGGAGGATAGGGCTTCCGCCCCGGCGCTCAAGCAGCGAGCGACCGTGTCGCGAGTGTTAGCGCCCCAAACAGGCTGAGGCGCTCCGCGCCTCAGCGCGTGTAGTAATAGTCCGCGATCTGGCAGACGTTGACGTTGAAGCGCGTCAGCACCTGGCCGTTGGTGAACTCGGCCTTGAAGTCATAGAGGCAGGCGCCCGAGCCGTCGTCGATGTTCATCATGATGCTGCTGCCTGCGGCCAGGGTGCCGCGGCCCAGCATGTCTTCTTCCCAGTCCGTGACGCGCGAGTCCGAGGCGTAGAAGCGCAGCATGGTCCAGCCGGTGTTGTTGTGGATGCGCACCCGGCGGTTCAGGCCGTCACGCGACTGGACCGGCGCCGAAACGGCGACCTTGTCGGCGGCGACAACCGGCTCGGCGGCGGTGGCCACGGAAGCGGTTCCAAGGGCCGCCACGATCAGTGCGGCGCGGGCGATGGTCTTGAAGGTGTTCATGTCAGTCTCTCCCCAGCGGCCGGACCCTGATGGCTCGGCGATGACAGCGTTATGCCATCGCAGGCGCGGCACGGCATCTGACGGACCCTGACGTTTGAATCGTGCGTCAGGACGGATTGGGGCTTGCGGCGGGTGGGGTGTTTCCCATATCGGCCTCAACCGTCCTAAAACCCCGCACAGCGTGGGGCTTTGTGGCCGTAACCGTACCAACCGACCAAAGACCCTGACACCGGGGGCGGTCACGCGCGGCGCTTCGCTCTAAAAGGCCGCCGCATCGCCCGCTGAAATGGAGTGAAAGACCACCAATGGCCAAGATCATCGGCATCGACCTGGGCACCACCAACTCGTGCGTGGCCGTCATGGACGGCAAGACCCCCAAGGTCATCGAAAACGCCGAGGGCAATCGCACCACGCCCTCCGTCATCGCCATCCAGGACGGCGGCGAGACCCTCGTGGGTCAGCCGGCACGCCGTCAGGCCGTGACCAACCCGACCAACACCTTCTTCGCCATCAAGCGCCTGATCGGCCGCTCGTTCGATGATCCGGTGGTGGCCAAGGACAAGAAGATGGTCCCCTACGAGATCGTCAAGGGACCGACCGGCGACGCCTGGGTGCGCGCCAACGGCAAGGACTATTCGCCCCAGCAGATCTCGGCCTTCACACTCGGCAAGATGAAGGAGGCCGCGGAGGCCTATCTCGGCGAGACCGTGACCCAGGCCGTCATCACCGTTCCGGCCTATTTCAACGACGCCCAGCGTCAGGCGACCAAGGACGCCGGCAAGATCGCCGGCCTGGAAGTCCTGCGCATCATCAACGAGCCGACCGCGGCCGCCCTGGCCTATGGTCTCGAGAAGAACGACGGCCAGAAGATCGCCGTCTATGACCTCGGCGGCGGCACCTTTGACGTCTCGATCCTCGAGATCGGCGACGGCGTGTTCGAGGTGAAGTCGACCAACGGCGACACCTTCCTCGGCGGCGAGGATTTCGACCTGCGCCTGGTCGATTATCTGGCCGACGAGTTCAAGAAGGAGCAGGGCGTCGACCTGCGTTCCGACAAACTGGCCCTGCAGCGCCTGAAGGAAGAGGCCGAAAAGGCCAAGAAGGAGCTCAGCTCCACGACCCAGTACGAGGTCAACCTGCCGTTCATCACCATGAACGCCTCGGGCCCGCTGCACCTGAACATCAAGCTGTCGCGCGCCAAGCTGGAGGCCCTCGTCGAGGACCTGGTGGCTCGCACCATCGAACCCTGCGCCAAGGCGCTGAAGGACGCGGGCCTCAAGGCCTCGGACATCGATGAAGTGGTGCTGGTCGGCGGCATGACCCGCATGCCCAAGGTGCAGGAGGCCGTGAAGGCCTTCTTCGGCAAGGAGCCGCACAAGGGCGTGAACCCCGATGAAGTCGTGGCGCTGGGCGCTGCGGTGCAGGCGGGCGTGCTGCAGGGCGACGTCAAGGACGTGCTGCTGCTGGACGTGACCCCGCTGACCCTGGGCATCG